>JAJBUC010000103.1:0-11816 GCA_020860545.1 Oscillospiraceae bacterium
GACCGGTATTCGGGTCGTGCGCGCCTATAACGCGGAGGAATATCAGGAAAAAAAGTTTGATGAGGCAAACACAGAGCTCACACGAACCAATACAACCGTCACCCGCGTGATGGCGATTTTGGGCAGTGGAATGACCTTTATCATGAGCTTCCTCACGCTTGCGATCTATATCATAGGCGCGTTCCTGATCCAGAATGCCACCGGCGGGGAAGGGGCGGTCATTTTTGGCGATATGGTGGTGTTCACGAACTATGCCATGCAGGTCATTATGGCCTTTATGATGCTGAGTATGATCTTCATCATGCTGCCCAGAGCAGCTGTCTCAGCCGGAAGAATCAACGAGGTGCTGGATACCGAACTTTCCATTCAGCCCGGTACGCTCACAGAAGGCGAGCCCGGGCGTCAGGGCGAAGTGGTGCTGCAGGATGTCAGCTTCCGCTATCCCGGCGCGGAGGACTACGTGCTCAAAGATGTCAACGTCACAATCGGCAAGGGAGAGACGGTGGCCTTTATCGGCGCAACGGGCAGCGGAAAGAGCACGCTCGTAAACCTGATTCCGCGCTTTTATGAGGCGACGGAGGGGGCAATTCTGGTTGACGGCGTCAATGTAAAGGACTACGTTCCGGAGGCGCTGAACAATAAGCTGGGCTATGTGTCCCAGCGGGCGGTGATATTTTCCGGTACGGTGCAATCCAATGTGGCCTATGGGGACGATGGCGCGCAGCCTGACCTTACGCATGTGGAAAAAGCGGTGCGTGTTGCGCAGGCACAGGAGTTTGTCCAGAAGATGGAAGGACAGCTTGAAGGACATATTGCCCAGGGAGGCACTAACATTTCCGGCGGGCAGAAGCAGCGGCTGTCCATCGCGCGGGCGGTATACCGCGACCCGGAGATCTATATTTTTGACGATACCTTCTCCGCGCTGGACTATAAGACGGATCAGGTACTCCGCGCAGCCTTAAAGAAGGAGACCGACGGGGCTACCGTGATTATGGTGGCCCAGCGGATCGGCACCATCCGCGACGCGGACAAAATTGTTGTACTGGATCAGGGCAGGGTTGTCGGGCAAGGCACCCATGAAGCACTTTTGGCGTCCTGCGAGGGCTACCGGGAGATTGCGCGCAGCCAGCTATCAGAGGAGGAATTGGCCAATGGCAGATAATCGTGAATATCAGGTAGGCTCGCTCAATCAACCGCAGAGCGCCAGAAGAGGCCCGGGCGGCCCCGGCGGCCCCGGCGCTGTGGTGGAAAAGCCAAAGAGCTTGACAGGGGCGTGGGGGCGGCTAATCTCCTACTGCCGTGGGTATATGCCGGTTGTGATTCTCCTGTTGGCGCTTGCCGTGGTTTCTGTCATTATTACGTTGATGGGGCCGGGCTATATCAGCCAGATTACAAATTTAATTACCCAGGGGCTTAACGGCGGGATGGATATAGATGCCATATGGAAGATCGCCGTATTTATCGGCGTCCTGTATATTATCGGCGCGCTGTTTAGCTATGGACAGAGCTTTGGCATGGCCACCCTTTCCCAGAGAATTGCGCAGAAGATGCGGCGGGATATTTCCCACAAGCTTGACCGCCTGCCGCTGAAATATTTTGACGCGACCAGTTACGGCGATGTGCTCAGCCGTGTGACCAACGATGTAGATCTGGTCGGGCAGACACTCAATCAGAGCATCGGGAACCTCATGACCGGCGTGGTTCAGTTCGTTGGGGCGGCCATTATTATGCTGTATACCAATTGGGTGATGGGACTGGCGGGTATCATAACCAGTTTGGTCGGATTTCTGATTATGACCTTGATCATCTCCCGGTCGCAGAAGTATTTTATCAAACAGCAGAACGACATGGGGCGCGTCAACGGCCTTGTGGAGGAAGTGTATGCCGGATATAAGGTTGTCAAGGTCTATAACGGTGTAAAGGGCGCGACGGAGGAATTTGACAAGATCAATGAAGAGCTCTATTCCAGCGCGTGGAAGAGCCAGTTCATGTCGGGGCTCATGATGCCCCTGATGACTATCATTGGCAACATCGGTTACGTCGTGATCTGTATCGTTGGCGCGTCCATGGTACTGAGCGGCAGTATCTCCTTTGGCGTGGTTGTGGCGTTTATGATCTATATCCGCCTGTTTACGCAGCCCCTGACGCAGATGGCGCAGGCGGCCACCGCGCTTCAATCCACCGCGGCTGCCGCCGAGCGGGTATTCGAGATTCTGGATGAGGAGGAGATGACACAGCCGTCCGGTACACCGCGCGTCTTGGAAAATGCCAAAGGCGATGTGGAATTTCGCCACGTCAAGTTTGGCTATAGTCCGGATAAGACCATCATCAAGGACTTTTCCGCCAAGGTGAAGGCGGGGCAGAAAATCGCCATTGTTGGGCCCACGGGCGCCGGCAAGTCGACGATTGTAAACCTGCTGATGCGTTTTTACGATCCCGACAGCGGGGAGATTCTGATTGACGGGGTACCGACCTCCGAGCTGACAAGAGAAAACGTGCACGCGCTGTTTTGTATGGTGCTGCAGGACACCTGGATTTTTGAAGGCACGGTAAAGGAAAATATTATCTACTGTAAAGAAAACGTGGAGGAAGAGGATGTCTACAGCGCCTGTATCCTTGCGGGCATCGACCATTTTATCCGCACGATGCCCGAGGGGTATGACACGGTGCTCAGCGACAAATCCAGTATCTCCGACGGTGAGCGGCAGCTCATTACCATCGCGCGCGCGATGGTGGAAAACGCGCCCCTGCTTATTTTGGATGAGGCGACAAGCTCCGTGGATACACGGACGGAGGTGGTGATTCAGAGCGCCATGGATCAGCTCATGGAGGGCAGAACCAGCTTTGTCATTGCCCACAGGCTTTCCACCATCCGAAACGCCGATTTGATTCTGGTGATGCGTGACGGTGATATTATTGAGAGCGGAAACCATGATGCGCTGATGGCGCAAGGCGGGTTTTACGCCGATCTCTATAACAGCCAGTTTGACGCGTAAGATGTATATGCAGCGCTGCGGTGGTCTTGTACCTGCCGCAGCGCTGTGCTATAATGGTATACAATTATGATGACCGGAGGTTTGTTTATGGACCAGCAGAAATATACAAGTCCCCTCTCTTCCCGCTACGCAAGCGATGAAATGCAGTTTATCTTCTCTCCCGATAAGAAGTTTTCCACGTGGCGCCGCCTTTGGGTGGCGCTCGCGCGCGCCGAGATGGAGCTGGGCCTGCCGATCACGCAGATGCAGATTGATGAGATGGAGGCACACCTCGACGATATCAACTACGACGTTGCCGCACAGAAGGAAAAAGAGCTGCGCCATGACGTTATGGCGCATATCCACGCCTTTGGCGCGCTCTGCCCGCGTGCCATGCCCGTGATCCACCTGGGCGCGACAAGCTGCTATGTCGGCGACAATACCGACATCATTCTCATGCGGGAAGCCCTTGTGCTGGTGCGGGACAAGCTCCTGTCTGTTTTGCGGCGGCTGGGACGCTTTGCGGATACCTACCGCGCCCTGCCGACCCTCGGCTTTACACACTTCCAGCCCGCACAGCTCGTCACGGTGGGCAAGCGGGCCACCCTGTGGATGAACGAGCTGCTGCTCGATCTGGAGGAGGTGGAGTTTCGCATTGGGCATCTGCAGCTGCTTGGCTCGAAGGGGACCACAGGCACGCAGGCGTCCTTTTTGGAGCTCTTTGACGGCGACCACGAGAAGGTTACGGAGCTTGAGCGCCGCATTGCGGCGGAGATGGGGTTTGCGCAGGTTGTCCCCATAAGCGGGCAGACCTACTCCCGCAAAGTCGATGCCGCCGTGCTCAGTACCCTCTCCGGCATCGCCCAGAGCGCCAGCAAGTTTGCAACCGACCTGCGCCTGCTCTGCCACCTCAAGGAGGTGGAGGAGCCCTTTGAAGCAAACCAGATCGGCTCCTCCGCCATGCCGTACAAGCGAAATCCCATGCGCTGTGAGCGCATCTGCGCCCTGGCCCGTTACGTCATGGTCGACGCGCTCAACCCCGCCATGACCGCCTCCAGCCAGTGGTTTGAGCGCACACTTGACGACTCGGCCAACAAGCGCCTGTCGGTGCCGGAGGCGTTTCTTGCGGTGGACGCGATTCTCAATATCTATGATAACGTGGCGGCAGGGCTCGTCGTTCACGAGAAGGTTATCGAGAAGCACGTGATGGATGAGCTGCCGTTTATGGCGAGTGAAAATATCATGATGGACGCCGTCAAGCGCGGCGGAAACCGGCAGGAGCTGCATGAGCGCATCCGCGTCCACGCCATCGCGGCAGGGAGCAACGTAAAGGACAAGGGACTGCCCAATAATCTCATTGACCTCATTGCGGAGGACCCGCTTTTCGGCATGACACGCGCGGAGCTGACCGCGCATCTGGAGCCGTCGCGCTACATCGGGCGCTGTCCGGAGCAGGTGGAGGAATTTTTAGCCGAGTGCGTTAACCCCGTGCTGGAACGGTACAAGGACCGCCTGCAAGACGGCGTTGCAGAATTGAAAGTGTAAGCAAGCGCATCCGCGGCAGAGGCCCTGCCGCGGATGCGCTTTTATGTACATCTCAAAGAAGTGACAGCACCTACAAAAATTACACCGTATAGTTTGGCCGTTCTACACAAGAAAGATTGTGAGGAAAATAACGTTATTGTTAAAAAACAAACATTTGTTGACTTTAGATAGGCTATATGCTACCTTTTGAGTTAGATATGTCACACTTTTCTGCTGTGAAAGAGGCGAAAAATGTGGCATGAAACTATGTGAAGGGGAGTACACGGATGAGCACTGCAAAAACGGATTGGGTTGTCACACCCGAAATGGAGCAGGAGATTATCTCTGTCGCTAAGCGGTATCACGACGAGCCGCACCAGTTGATGCGGATCTTACTTGCCATACAGAAGATTGCATACAATTCCTTTCCGCGCGAGGTTGCGGTTTTGGTGAGCAAAGAGACCGGCCTGCCCGAGGCGGATCTGTATAGCTATATTACTTATTACGCGATGTTTTCCGCAGAGCCGCGGGGCAAATTCGTCATCCGCATGTGCGAAAGCGCCCCCTGCCATGTGCGGGGCGCGAAGGCCGTGATGGAGGCAATCAGCAGGACGCTGGGTATCGAGCCGGGCGAGACAACGAAGGACGGACGCTTTACGCTGGAGTACTGCCAGTGCCTCGGCATGTGCGTGGAGGCACCCTGCATTCTCATCAATGACAAGGTCTACAAGGACTTGACGCCCGGACGGGCGGCAAAGCTCATTGAGGACTATATGAGCGGGGAGGTGGAGTAAGATGCTGCAGGAGACCAGAATTGTACTGCGCAACGTGGGCAAGATTGATCCGGTGAGCATCGAGGACTACCGCGCAAACGGCGGCTATGAGGGTCTGAAGAAAGCGCTTTCCATGTCGAATGACGCGGTCATCGGTGAGATCAGGACCTCCGCACTGCGCGGGCGAGGCGGCGCCGGGTTCCCGACGTGGAAGAAGCTGAGCATCAGCGCCGGGGTGGACGCCGACCAGAAATATATCATCTGTAACGCCGACGAGGGAGAGCCGGGCACAAATAAGGACCGTGTCGTCCTCTCCGGCGACCCGAACAGCATCTTTGAGGGCATGGCCATCGCGGGCTACGCCATCGGCGCGACCAAGGGCTTTATCTATCTGCGGTATGAGTATCCATACATATTCCCGATTTTGGAGACGGCGCTGGAAAATGCCCGCAGAGCGGGTTGCCTCGGCAAGGATATTTTTGGCTCCGGCTTCGATTTTGACATCACCGTCGTCTCCGGCGGCGGCGCGTATGTCTGCGGCGAGGAGACTGCGCTCATCGCGTCCATTGAGGGCAAGCGCGGAGAGCCGCGCTTCAAGCCGCCCTATCCCGGCGTTGAGGGGCTTTATGGCAAGCCGACCGTTGTCAACAATGTTGAAACGCTGGCAAATCTGCCCTGCATCATCGAACAGGGCGGAGCATGGTTCAGCAAGATCGGCGCACCCAACTGCACCGGCACGAAGATCTTTACCGTCTGCGGCAATGTGACCCGGCCCGGCGTGGTAGAGTACCCGATGGGCACCAACCTCAAGGAAATTGTAGAGACTCACGGCGGAGTTTCGGATGGGCGCGGCCTGCTCGGGCTGATGCTCGGCGGACAGTCGGGGAACCTCATTAACCCCAGCCAGATGGACCTGCAGATGGACATTGACACTTGCCGTGCCGCGAACGCGACGCTCGGCACCGGCACGGTGATGCTGATTGACGACTATAACGAAATACTCGATATCGTGGAAAATATCATGGGCTTCTTCATTGAGGAGAGCTGCGGCAAATGTACGCCGTGCCGTGAAGGCAATATCCGCATGCACGAGATTATCCACAACATTAACACCGGGAACGGCAGGCTCGAGGATCTGGATCTGCTGGAGGAGCTGGCCGAGACGATGAAGCTCGCCTCCCTCTGCGCATTGGGGCAGAACTCATTCTATCCCGTCATCACCAGCCTGCACAATTTCCGTGACGACTATCTGAAAGCCATTGAGAGGGGGCAAAGAGTATGATTCATCTGACGATTGACGGCCTCCCCGTTGCAGTGGCGGAGGGCACCACCGTGCTACAGGCGGCGCAGCAGCTCGGCATCAGCATTCCGACACTTTGCCACCACCCGGATCAGGCGGTTAAGGCGAACTGCCGCATCTGCGTGGTGGAAAACGAGGGACAGGCAACCCTCATTCCGTCCTGCGCCTCCCCGGTAGTGGAGGGAATGAAGATTTTCACCCATTCGCCGAAGGTGCGCAAGGTGCGCCGCCACATTTTAGAGCTGATTCTGGCGCGCCACGCGCAGGACTGCCTGCACTGCAAGCGCAGCGGCAGCTGTGAGCTGCAAAAGGTCTCGGAGGATATGCACTTTGTCGACCCGCCGCGCTATCCCTACCACCCGCGCTCGAACGAGCTGGACGATTATTCCTCCCCCTCCATCGTGCGCACGGCGAGCAAGTGTATTGCCTGCGGCAGATGTGAGTATGTGTGCAGCGACATTCAGGAGGTGCACGCCATCGCGAAAACCAACCGCGGCTTCGACGTCAATTTCGGTACCGCGTATAACAGGTCGCTCGGCGACAGTGTCTGCATCAACTGCGGACAGTGCGTGCAGGCGTGTCCGACCGGCGCGCTGACCATACGCGACGATACCGAACGCTTCTGGAGCACCATCGGTACCGGTAAGCTCATCGTGGCGCAGGTCGCCCCGTCGGTGCGTATCAATATCGCCGAGGCCATCGGCGAAGATCCCGGCACCATAAGCACCGGGCGACTGGTGACCGCGATGAAGCGGATCGGCTTTGACCTGGTATTCGACACCAACTTCTCCGCCGACCTCACCATTATGGAAGAGGGTACCGAGCTGCTCGGACGTCTCCAGAACGGCGGCACACTGCCGATGGTGACCTCCTGCTCTCCCGGATGGATCAAGTTCTGTGAGACGTACTATGCTGATCTCCTGCCGAACCTCTCCACCTGCAAATCGCCGCAGGGGATGTTTGGCGCGCTCATCAAGACCTATTATGCCGATAAGATCGGCAAGAAGCCGGATGAGATATTCAGCGTCTCTATCATGCCCTGTACCGCGAAGAAATACGAGGCGACGCGCCCTGAGCTGGGACGCGACGGCTATCAGGATGTGGATCTGGTCATCACCGTGCAGGAGCTTGCGCGCATGATCCGCAGTGCGGGCATTGACTTTAAAAATCTGCCAGAGAGCGACTTTGACCAGCCGTTCGGCCTCGGCAGCGGCGCGGGCACGATCTTTGGTGTGACCGGCGGCGTGATGGAGGCGGCGCTGCGCACTGTCTATGAAGTTGTGACGGGTCAGACGCTGGAGAACATTGAGCTCGAAGCGGTGCGCGGCTATGAGGGCGTGAAGGAAGCCACCATTCAGGTTGGCGATCTGCCGGTCAAGGTGGCCATTGCGCATGGGCTCGGCAATGCCCGCAAGCTGATGGATGCGGTGCGCGAGGGCAAGGCGGACTACCACTTCATTGAAATTATGGCGTGCCCCGGCGGCTGTATCGGCGGTGGCGGAAACTCCATCAAGGACTGGAAAAAGATGGGCGACCGTTACGACGCCATCTACCGCGAGGATCGCCGCCTGCCTGTGCGCAAGTCCCACGAAAATAAAGAAGTGCAGGAACTCTACAAGGAGTTTCTCGGCGAGCCGAACGGCCACAGGAGCCACGAACTGCTCCACACTGTCTATACCGACCGCAGTGTGCTGCTGCGGTAACTGGAACATAAAAAATAATGGGCGCGCCGCAGATTGTTTCTGCGGCGCGCCCATTCTCTGTTTTCGATGCTATTCTTCTGTTGCGTCCACTGCATCGGCAGGGTTATCCGGATTGAGCTCCTTTGATATTTCCACTTTCTTTTTGCGCTCAAAGGCCTCTTTCAAAAGAACGTCGGCGACATGCACCTTGATATCAATCACCTCAAGGCCGGTCATTTCCTTGATTGCGGCGCTGACTGTGCTTACGATGGTTTCGAAGATCTCCGGGATGTTCCGTCCGTACTCGCAGATGACCTTCATTTCTACCGCCACCTGCGTTTTTCCGACCTCGACCGAGATGCCCTTTGTGGGGTCGTCCGCGCTTTTTAAGCGGTCTGTGATGCCGGACCATAGATTCCCGCTCATCGCCAGAACGCCGCCAATTTCACTGGCTGCAATGCCCGCAATTTTTTTCAGAACCTTTTCGTCAAATGTGAGGGATTGGTTTTGTTCCAACTGGTTGTCAATGTCAATTTTCTGCTCCGCCATAAAAATGACCTCTTTTCTTTATGAATTTGGAACGGGGAACTGGCTATGACCACTTATCAAACAGGGCGTGCAACCACTGGGGGAGATGGAGGCCTTTGTCAATTTGCATGCCGATGAAAAAGCCAACGCCACAGCAGACTAAAATGAGAATGGTGCGCCAAAAACCAAGTGTCATAAACAATATGGCGGCCAGCAGACCCAATCCCGTCAGGATCAGCCGCCACCGGTAGCGCTTCCATATTTGCATCCCGTTACACCTCACTTTGCATCACTACAGATATTCCTGATGTTCCGGCGGCTCCGGCTGGCTGCCGCTCTTTTGGAGCGGTTCATTGGGCCGGTACTCCGATACCCGGATGTTGATTGATTTTACGGTGATATCCAAGGATGCGCTGAGTATCGCTTCGATTTTCTGCTGGACGATTTCCGAGAGCTGAACCAATCCGGTGACATCTTTGACCACCAGCGTGACATAGATCCGGGTCTTCTCCGGCTGCCGCCCAAATTTGGCCCGCACCTTTGTGGAGACGATTCCTTCCACATCCGCAAAGCTGTACCGGACAGTGGATTCTACCGTCCGCTTGGAAAACTGGAGTGCGCCTTTTTCCTTGGGAAAGTTCATATGATTGACTTTGGTTGGGAGAAAAATCCCAATCAGCAGAAGAACCAGAAACAGCGCGCACAGGAATATGCTAAAACCGGCCAGCCACTGCGCCGGCTGAACTGTGGAAAGCACGTCGGACAGATACGGGATAGGAATATAGCAGGCTAAAAGCACGACTGAAAAAAAGAGACAGATCAATGCGACGATAATCAGCAGAATTTTATATAGGGTTCTCATGTGATTGCCTCCTCACCTCTGTGCAGATTACCTGCCATGATTATAGCAGAAGCAATTCCTGATAGCAAGAAAATTCCGTGCAATGCGTCATATACCTTGGGGGTTGCGATTACGCGGTTCAGGGCCATGCAGACCTGTCCACTGTGGCAGTATGTGCCAAAAACTGCGGCCTTGGCCGCTTGCAAAATAGCTCTGCAAGGAGACTAAGCTTGCCCGGAGCGAAGAAAAACTGCTTCGGCTACTAGTGGCCGTAACAGTTTTTCGTAGTCGGAGGGACTTAGGCGACTGGCCGCAGAGCGTTATTTTGCACGAAGGGTCTGCTTCCGTTTTGAGAGCAGATTGCCTGACTAAAAAAATATGACCTCACGGGGACGCTCGTAAGGACATGCAGAAAGATTTTGAAAAGAGGACTCTCACCAAGGGAGTAGTATATCCTTTTTTAGAAACCGAGGTCTGCCTGTTTCCCCCCTCTCCACACCTCTCCCCCTAGGTTACCAGCCGAAAAAAGAATATTGTGGTTTTAGGAAAGATTACCGTAAGTAGAACCCCACGAATCTCTTTTCGGCAAGTAAAAAAAGATAATCTAAATTGGAGCGACATTTTTAGAATAGCAGATTATGTAACCCTGCAACTATAACCTTTGTCCTAGCAAGCATTGACTTTTGATATCAAAAGTCGCTTTCGAGGGGAGGGTACCTCCCCTAACCCCACCGTAAAGGAGTGGATGTATCATGGAACGAAATCGAAAATTTTTGGTTCGCCTGTCCGACAAGGAGATGGAGGATTTAGACCGCTGTGTCAAAAAAACAGGTATGTCCCGTGAGGGGTATATCCGCTGCCTACTAAAGGATAAAAGGCCAGTGGAGATTCCACCAGCCCCTTACTATGATTTAATGCGCGAGGTTCACGCATTGGGAAATAACATGAACCAGATTGCACACCGGGCACATGCACTCGGTATGATTGATGCCCCAGTCTATCAGAGAAATGCAAAAAAGGTGGGTGAGCTGGGGGATCGGCTGGCACTGGTGACGCTGCCGAAATAACCAACAGCAAAAAAGCTCAAAATGAGAAACGCAGCTTGTGGCATTTCTCATCATATGGTAAAATAAAAATGAGGTGTAATACTATGGATCAATTAACTCGCACAGTTCAAAATATCAACGCTTCCATGGAAATGGAGAATATGCCCCTCTCCGATGCGCAGAAGCTGTTAAGTCGTGATATCTTGCAAGGCAAGATTTCGCATAAAGAGGCATTGACGGCGGCATTGTCAAAGTACGACAAGACCAAACCCAAAAGCTAACCTAATGGATCAATACAATTATCGTTATGAGCAGGACGATTTTTACTGCTACCCCGGTACAACCGTGCTGCGCAATAGGCTGGACATCCGAGATCCTTTGGTACTCCATCAGGCAGAGCAGGAGATCACTAATATTAACCTGACAGAGTTGCATCGCAGACCCATTTCAGGTCACTTTGGGTTTGCGCATCTGTGTAGCATTCATAGGTTTCTGTTTCAGGATATCTACGAATGGGCGGGCAAGCCGAGAAGTGACGGCTTTTTATCCAAAGGCGGCACCTTATTTGTCAGAGGGGATACAATCGCAGATACCGCCAAAACTCTGTTTTCAAAGCTAGAAGAGGAGCACAAGCTGCGCAATCTCCCAAAGGAGCAATTTATCGAACGGCTTGCGTATTACATGGGTGAGGTCAATGCTCTGTATCCCTTTCGAGAGGGGAATGGTAGAACAGCCCGTGAGTTTTTTCGTACCCTGTCACTGAGTGCAGGCTATCAGCTTGATTATAGATTAGCCAGTAAAAAAGAACTGTTGGATGCGGATATTCAGGCATATATAAAGAACTATTCGCCGCTGATAGCGATTCTTAATAAAGCGGTTGAAAAACAACCTCGCATACGGGAAAGAGAGCGGTAGTAGCAATGCTCATACTGGAATCCATACTGGAACTACAAAAAATCAGCCTGGAAAGGCTGATATAAAATGAGAAATAAATTTTGAAGAACGTCCATTTCATGCGGGTTTGCGATATTTAGTGATAATCTGTTTTTCCCTTGAATTTTATGACATTCAGGGTGTCCATAAATTCATAGTCGTACTTTGCCTTGGTGGAACCGGACTCCTCAATAAGCAGGTCAATCATTTCATC
>JAJBUC010000103.1:11826-12166 GCA_020860545.1 Oscillospiraceae bacterium
ATCCTGCCCGAGCTTCTGCATCATTTCCTTTTTGTGGGCCGGGGGTGTGGACATCCAGACTTCTTGCGCTTGTGCTGCCGCGGCGTAAGCCTCGTCAACATCCTGCTGACTGGCGGCGCGGTAGGAATACAGAACCTCTCCTGTCAGAGGGTTGCAGTTGGTCAGGGTGTGCTCACTGGTACCCTCGCGCCATATGCCCGCAATATATTGCTTCGTATACTGTTTCATAAGTGAGATAGTTCCTTTCATCGTTAAAATATTTTGCTTGATATCATCAATATAACATGGCAAAACCGATGAGTTCAATTCGAAAAGAATATAGAGGAGATTCCAAAACTGA
>JAJBUC010000090.1 GCA_020860545.1 Oscillospiraceae bacterium
GTGTGATGGTAAAGGTACAGTCTGTAACCTCCAGCGGTGTCTCCGTCCCATCTCTTGTGTCGGTGGCGGACTGTATGTCGCCCGTGAATGTCAGTTCATCACCGGCAGCCAGTGCGTTCAGATAGTAATCGGTGGTATTTGCCGTATCATGCGCGCTATTGAGCACAACCCCGGTTACGTTTTGCGCATCCGAAACCTGAAGCCCGATGTCTGCGGCAGCCGGAACAGTGTAGTCCACGCTTTTCGCATTGTAGGCTGCAATTTCACTTGCGTAATCAAAGTAGCCAAGAGACTCTTCCACGTTTAATCCGGTGTCGACCGGCGTCGTTTCCTCCGGGGTTGTCTGGTCGCTGGAGCAGGCAGCCAGTAATGCAACCAGCATGAGGGGTACCAGCAAGGAACACAGTTTCTTTTTCATCAGACATTGCCTCCTAATATTACAAAATTATGAACTCGGGCCCAACAAAATTGTAACATTCAAAGCGAGAAAAGGAAAATACCGAAAACAAATCCATTTATAACTCCAGGTTATTTATCACCTTACTGGCCAGCAGGTTATCTTTTTTCCACGCGGCAACTACCCTGTTTTCCAAATCCGGCAATTGCAGCCGCAACAAGTCGCTGCGAATATTGGTAATTTCTTCGTCCAGCAGCGCAAAGCCCATACCCATTTCCAGATAGGCCAGCAGAGTATCAAAATTCGCAAGCCTCTGGATGGGTACTTTGGGCAGTCCCAGCTGTCTGAGATCATGTCGCTGGAACTGCTCCATACCGCTCGCCTTCCCATCGGAGACGACAAGCAGTGCGCTTCCCGCGAAATCAGAAATGTTTGGATGCGAAATGCTTGCAATCGGGGATTGCACGGAATAAATCAAGGCACTCTTTCGGACTGCAATATCGCAGGTCTCATATTCGTAGAGCTCTGCCATCTCAAAATCCATGGTGCAAATCAGGTCTGCCTCGTCATTTTTGAGCATACGCCGAATCGAATCAAAACCATCCCGTACAATTTTCAGCTCCTTATCGGGGAGGATATTCCTCGCGCATGCAAGAATGCCCGGCAAGTAATCATGGGAGACAAAGCCATTGAAACAGGCCACGCGGAACTCGCCTTGCTCCTGCTTCCCGATTCTGTATGCGCGCTCTGTGACCAGTTCCAGCTGCAGGCGCATCTGCTGCAATTCCTCCTGCAAAAAGGCTCCCGCCTTTGTCAGGCGCACCTCTTTGCTGTTGCGTATGAGCAGCTGCGTGTCAAGCTCTGTTTCCAGCATATGTATCTGCTTACTCAGCGCAGGCTGCGAAATATACAGGGATTTAGCCGCAAGTGTAAAATTCAGTTTCTCTGCAACGGAGAGAAAATATTTTATTCTGGATAAATTCATTCTTCACTCACACCCATAATTTAATCTTATCGGTCTATTCATATCAATGATATCGACACATTCTGCGCTGTTATTTTCATCATAATATCACATCTTATTGGCATTTGTTTTGTCCATATTGTCAAATCAGGCGCCCATCAGTCGGCTGATGGTCTGTTTGAGCGCCTGGTAGCCCTCCTCCGGGTCGTCAATTTCCAAGACCGATTGCTCCAGCGGGCAGATGCCGTTTCCGGTACGGTTGCTGATAACGTCGATACAGCGTCCGAAGGATACCGCTACACCATGCCGCTCCAGATACGCGCAGGCGGCCTCGCTCATCACCACACCGTGGACCTGTGACGCGCCGCATTTCACCAACAGCATGGCGGCAGCCTTCCCGATGATCTTGTCGATGACGAACGCGTCCCGCAGAAGCTCAGGCGCTCCGTCCACCAGTGCCATCAGTGGTTTCACGCCGTTTCCGCTCGCCTTGTGAATAACCACGCCGTCCCGCATGACGACGCAGGTGGCATCCTGCTCCGACAAGACCTGCGCCCAGTCCGGCTGCACCTCCCGTGGCGCGCGCCTGCGCGGCATCTCTACACATCGCACCACGATGGGGATCAGTACAAGTTGAATGATTATGCCGGGAATGCCCTGCGCCACGGCGGTCGTCACGGATGCGGCGCGCAGCACACCGTCATTTGCGGTCAGCAGAGCCGCAAAGATCAGCCCATAGGTGATGCGCCCGCATACCATCGCAAGCACCAGCGCGGGCATGGTGGGCAGTTTTGCCTTCTTGCGGAGCAGTCCGGAGATAAGCCCATAGGTCATCAGCTCACCGGTCATGATGATTACCATTGGGTACGCGGGCATACCCGTCAGCGCCGAGGACAGGAGCGGAATCACCGCGCCCCCGACCAGGCCATAATATGGGCCGCACAGCAAACCTAAAAGCAGGACCGGCAGATGCATGGGCAGCAATATGGTCCCCTGCAGACCGAACATGTGAGACGTCACCAGCGGCAAAAGTATGCCGAGCGCGGTCAGCAGTCCGGCCATCGTCAGCGTTTGTGTTTTGGTTCGTACCATACTATCGTTCCCCCCCCTTCCCGCTACCGGTGAAACAGCGCCGCTGCCGCAGAGAGCTCCTCACTGATGGAGATTTTCTGTGGGCAGACCACCTCACAGGCACCGCATCCGAGACACGCCGCGGCGTCTCCCACGCCGCCGACTGCCCAATCATATTTCGTCTGTGCGCTCGCCTGATTTTGATAGATAAGATACTCATTCATGACGCGGAAAATATCCGGGATCGGGATGCATTTCGGACAACCCGGGGCGCAGTAATTGCATTCGGTACAGGGTATCTGCGGAAAGCCCTCCAGTATCTTCCGCACCTCCTCAACGGTCGCCCGCTCTTGCTCGGAGAGCGGCGTAAAGCGCTCCATATAGGAGAGATTGTCCTCCACCTGCGCAAGATTTGACATGCCGCTTAATACCGTAACAATCCCCTCGAGGGACGCGGCATACCGGATCGCCCATGCGGCAGCGGATGCATCCGGATTGGCCGCGTGGAAGCGCTGCTCCGCCTGCGGAGGGAGCGAGGCGAGAGAGCCGCCTTTGACCGGCTCCATAATAATGACCGGCTTACCGTGCCGGCGGGCCGTCTCATAGCACTTGCGGGACTGTACCGTGGGACTCTCCCAGTCGGCAAAGTTTATCTGAAGCTGCACAAACTCCATTTCCGGATGTGCGGTGAGCACCTCCTCCAGATGATCCGCCCCCGCGTGTATGGAAAAGCCCAGATGCCGGATGCGTCCCTCCGCCTTCTGCTTTGCGAGAAAGTGCCACAGGTCATACCGGTCAAAAGATTCGGTGCGCCCCTCCCCCAAATTATGCAGGAGATAGAAATCAAAATACCCGGCGCCCGTGCGCTCCAGTGATGTCCAGAACATGTCTTCCGCCTGCTCACGCGTCGTGACGCTTGCAAACCATGCCGGCAGCTTCGTCGCAAGCTGAAACCGCTCGCGCGGGTAGCGGTCGACAAGCGCTGTTTTAATGGCCGCCTCCGACTTACCGCCCAAATAGCCGTAGGCGGTGTCAAAATAGGTAAACCCTTTTCCCATAAACAGGTCGACCATCTGCTTTGTCTGCTCGATGTCCACCTCACGTCCCAACATGGGAAGCCGCATGAATCCAAACCCCAACGGCTTAATGCCTTCTCCCAAAGATGCCACAGTGCATGCCTCCTCCTTTATTTCATACTTAAAACGGACTGCCGCATTGCGGTCTGTCCCCACAATTCAGCAGTCCGTTTGGCGTTGTAATTTATGGTGTGTCGTCGTCCTGTTCCGTGTCGTCCGGCACAGTATTGTCCGTGGATTCCGCTTCTCCCGTCAACGGGATCGGCGTTCCATGATCCGCTTCTTTTTCCTTGCTGGACTGTTCCGCTGTTGCAGGGTCTCTCCCCTCCAGAATGGCCATCATCTCCGCGCCCGTGATGGTCTCCTTTTCCAGCAGGTAGGCGACCACTTTATCCATGTCCTCGCGGTTATGTGAGAGAATATCCACCGCTTTATCATAGGCCGTGTGCAGGATATCCATAACGTCCCGGTCGAGATCGGCGGCGGTATCCTGCGCGCAGTCGAGCGCGTAGCCGCCCTCCAGATACTGCGTGCGCCGCGATGCCAGCGCCATCATGCCGAACTTGTCACTCATGCCGTAAAGGGAAATCATGTTGCGCGCCAGATTGGTCGCCTGCTGGATATCCTGCGCCGCGCCGTTGGTCTGCACATGGAGAACCAGCTCCTCAGCAGCTCTGCCGCCCATATAGGTCGCGATTTCCGCCAGCAGTTCATCGCGCGTCTGGAGGTTTTTGTCCTCCTCCGGCAGGTGCAGGGTATAGCCAAGGGAGCCCTGCGTATGGGGCACAATGGTGATTTTCTGTACCGGTGTGGTGTTCTTCTGCTTGAATGCCACCATCGCGTGGCCGACCTCGTGGTAGGCGACCAGACGCTTTTCGAATTCGGAGAGGACGGACCCCTTCTTCTCCGCACCCGCGATGACCAGCTCAAACGCAGCAAGCAGGTCGTTCTGATTGACCGCCTTGCGGCCCATACGCACGGCGCGCAGGGCACCTTCGTTGACAAGGTTTGCGAGATCCGCGCCAACAGCGCCCGCTGTCGCCAGCGCAATTTTCTCCAGATCCACATCCTCCGCCAGACGGATATTGCGGGTGTGTACCTGAAGGGTCTTGATTCTCCCTGCGAGATTCGGCCTGTCGACGGTTACGCGCCTGTCAAAGCGGCCGGGACGCAGCAGCGCCTGATCGAGCACCTCGGGGCGGTTGGTCGCAGCGAGTACAATGACGCCCTTGGTCGGGTCGAAGCCGTCAAGCTCGGCAAGGAGCTGGTTGAGCGTCTGCTCGCGCTCGTCGTTTCCGCCCATGCGGTTGTCGCGGGATTTACCGATGGTGTCAATCTCGTCGATGAAAATAATACAGGGGGCCATTTTCGCCGCCTCTTTAAAGAGGTCACGGACACGGCTGGCGCCCACACCCACAAACATCTCGACGAAATCGGAGCCGGAGATGGAGAAGAACGGAACCCCGGCCTCACCGGCGACCGCCTTTGCAAGCAGGGTTTTACCGGTACCCGGCGGCCCGACCAGCAGCGCCCCCTTGGGGAGCTTGGCACCGATCTCAGTGTATTTTTGCGGGTTGTGGAGAATATCAATGATCTCCTCCAAGCTCTCCTTTGCCTCATCCTGCCCCGCGACATCCCGGAAGGTAACGCCGGTCTTGCGCTCGACATATACCTTCGCGTGGGACTTGCCCACACCGCCCAGGCCACCGCCCGCGCGGGACATGAAGGTCTGGAATACAAGCATCAAGATGACAAAGATGATCGCCATCGGCAGCATAGTGCCTACCAGGAAGGAGACAACCGGACTGGTCGGTTCCTGATAGGACGGACCGTAATCCGTAATCCCATGCTGTTCCATCAGCGCAATCAGGCTGGAATCCGTTATGGGCGCGCAGTAATAAGTGATTGTCTGGTCGCTCAGGCCCTCCAGCGCCGGCGGGAGGGACGCCTCAGGATCAAGCCCGAGTATCGCCGCAAGTCCCGTAACATCTTCGTAGGTCTGTCCGGCAGAATCGTCAGCCGGGGCAGCGGTTGCGGCAGCATCCTCGGCGGGCGCAGCGGTTTCCTCCGGAACGCCGCTTTCCTCCGGCACAGGATCCTCGCCCAGCGTCTCAAGATCAACAGTTACGCCCTCTTTGAGATAGATGGTGTACTTGCTCGAGGTCATTTCGACCGATTCTACTTTATCCTCTTTGATCAGCTGGCGGAACTGACCGTATTTGAGTTCTACGGAATTGGCGTTTTGCGCCGCACTCAAGACATAGTTCGCAAACAGCGTAATAATCAGCGCCCAGACGATGATGGAGATAATCGCCATCCAGTTCATACGCCTGCCGCCGTTATTGTTGCCGTTATTATTACCGTTATTGCCACTGCCATTGTTCTTATTACTTGGCGTCACTAAAGTACCCCCCCCTTACAGAAAAAATTTCTAACATTCGTCAGCATCTTGAACCGGCCGGGGGTACGACTCACAGCCGCATTCAGTATTTTATGATACTTCTTGTTAATATAGCATACCTTTCCCGAAAATACAAGAAATGCGGTCAGGAAAGCTGTAAACTTTTTATGAAATGCTTGAAAATCCGCCCATGCGCCGTTTTGCCTGTTTGCCATTTTTCCGCTCAGGTGATAAAATAGCAGCCAAGGATAAAAAAAGGACTGGTTACAATATGCTGGATCAAACTATGGAGCTGCGCTTTTGCAAGGCGCGCCGCGCCGCCATCTCCCTCGATTTTCAGGCGCTCAACCCGGAGCAGCGCAGCGCAGTGCTCGCCACCGAGGGGCCGCTTTTGCTGCTCGCCGGCGCGGGGAGCGGAAAAACCACCGTGCTCATTCACCGCATCGCCAACCTCATCCGCTATGGCAGCGGCGCGGACAGCGACGCCGTACCGGCATGGGTGACGGAGGATGACCTGCGCTTTTTGGAGGCATACATAGCGGCCCCCGACCCTGCGGCAAAAAGCCGTATGGAGCGGCTCTGCGCGCTGGAGCCTGCCGCGCCGTGGTCGATCCTCGCCATCACCTTTACCAATAAGGCCGCCGGGGAGCTTAAAAACCGGCTTGCGCAAATGCTCGGCGCGCAGGCCAACGACGTCTGGGCCTCCACCTTTCACTCCGCCTGCGTGCGCATCCTGCGGCGCGACATCGAGCGGCTGGGCTACGGCAGTAACTTTACCATCTACGACTCTGCCGACAGCGAGCGGCTTGTCAAAGCCGTAATCAAGGATCTCCGCCTGGATGACAAAACCTTCGCTCCGCGCTCCATGCTCGGCTACATCTCCCGCGCGAAGGACGCGATGAAGCGCGCGGCAGAATACGACGCGGAGTGCCAAAAAACCGGCGATTACCGCCTGCAGAATATCGCAAAAATTTACGCGGAATATGAAAAGCGCCTCAAAGACGCGAACGCGCTGGACTTTGACGATATCATCCTGCAGACCGTGCGCCTGCTATTGCAGTTCGACGATGTGCGCAGCTACTATCAGCGGAAATTCCGCTATGTGCTCATTGACGAGTATCAGGACACCAACAACCTGCAATACCTGCTCGCCTCCACCCTTGCGGGCGGATATGAGAATTTCTGTGTGGTCGGGGATGACGACCAGTCGATTTACCGCTTTCGGGGCGCGACCTTCGAAAATATTCTCTCATTTGAAAAGCAGTACCCCGCCGCGCGGGTCATCCGTCTGGAGGAAAATTACCGCTCCACCGGCAATATTTTGGGCGCGAGCAACGCTGTGATCCGCAACAACGAGGGGCGCAAAGGCAAAGAGCTCTGGACAAAGCAGGAAAGCGGCGTCCCGGTCTGCCTGCACACGGCGGCAGACGAGCGGGACGAGGCGCGGTTTATCGCAGCGCAAATTTTCGCAGACTATCATGAAGGGCAGAACTGGCGCGACCACGCCGTACTCTACCGCTTAAACGCGCAGTCAAACCAGCTGGAGGATGCGTTCAAGCGCAACGGCATCCCATACCGCATCATCGGCGGCACCCGCTTTTTTGACCGGGCCGAAATTAAGGACATGCTCGCGTACCTCTGCGTAGTACATTTCCCGGGTGATAATCTGCGCCTCACGCGCATCATCAACCAACCGCCGCGCGGCATCGGCGCGCGCACCGTGGAGCTGGCCACGTCCATTGCAGCGGAGGAGGGGCTGAGTATCTGGCAGGTGATTGCGCGGGCACACGAGTACCCCCTGCTCCAAAAGGCGGCGTCAAAGCTGTGCGCGTTTGTTGCGCTCATTGAAGAGCTGCAAAAGCAGTCCGCCGCGCTGCCGCTGCCGGAATTTTATGCGCAGTTGGTGGACCGCACCGGCTATGCCGTCATGCTGGAGGGCAAGGATACCCTGGAAGACCGCAGCCGTTTGGAAAATGTCAGGGAGCTCCAGTCCTCCATCGTCGGATATCTGGAAAACGCGGAGGAGCCGTCCCTCGCCGGATTTTTGGACGAAATCTCCCTCTATACCGACTGGGACAGCCAGTCGGCGGACGACAACTGCGTTTTGATGATGACCATGCACGCGGCGAAGGGGCTGGAGTTCCCGGTGGTCTTTGTCGCCGGGGCGGAGGAGGGGATTTTCCCCGGCATCCGTTCCATTGGCGACCCGGAATCCATGGAGGAGGAGCGGCGGCTGTGCTATGTCGCCATGACGCGCGCGAAAGAGCGGCTCTACATGACCTGCGCATCCCGCCGTATGCTCTACGGGCGCACCTCAGGGAGCCTCCCCTCCCGCTTTTTAAGCGAAATACCGCCGGAGTTTATCGAGCGCAGCGGCCAGCCGTCCTACCAGCACAGCAGCACGGAGGAGGACCGCCGTATTGCTGCCGCGCCAATACCCATGGGCGCAGAGCGCCGGGGCTATACCACCCCGCGCGTGCAGACGGCTGCGCCTGCATCCTCCCCCGCTTCTGCCGGGTCAGGCGCGTACAACAAGGGTGATATGGTTGACCACGCGGCGTTTGGGCGGGGGATGATCCTCTCCCTCTCCCCCATGGGTGGGGACGCCCTGCTTGAAATTGCCTTCGATAAGGTTGGCACGAAAAAGCTGATGCTGAAATCGGCGGCGCGGTTTATGACGCACGTTTAGACGGCACTTACACACTCCTTAACGGAGGGAGTACAGGAAAATGCAATCCCCCCAGTCCTCCACGTTGGAAACTGGGGGGCCATTTGTCGTTATGGAGCCCTCATGAGAGCCAAAATCTCCATGGAAAGTGAACCGCCTCTTCCGCGTAGTCGATGTTGATCCGCTCGCCCACCTTGATCTCCTCCGGCGGTTCACCCACATCGCACACATACAGCTCCTCCCCCAACAGGGAAGCGCCGTTTTGCGCCCGCGTTAACGCGAGGGCTTTACAGAGCTTGCCGGGGCCGTTGAGCAAGCTGCGCGTTTGATCACGCGTCATCTGCGCAGCCGGGACGCCGAAGCGGTGCTCCGCCATGTAATCAAGCCCCTCCACAGCCTGCGCGCCGCGAATGAGTACCGCGCACGGCTCACCCGCCTTCTCAGTGACGAAATTCAGGCAGTGGTACATGCCATAAATCAGGTAGATGTATGCCGTGCCGGGCGGCGCAAACAGGGTTTCCGTGCGTGGGGTACGTTTATAGCCGTAGGCGTGGCACGCCTTGTCTGTGCGCCCGATATACGCCTCAGTTTCGGTAATCCGCACCACCAGCCGCTGGCCGTTCAGCGCCCGCACCAAGTGCTTGCCGAGCAGCGCCCGCGCGACAGTTACGGTATCCCGGTCATAAAAACCACGCGGCAGCCTCTCCATGCAATCAAAGCTCCGCAAGCAGCGCGCGCAGGTCGTCCCGGTCGAACACATACACCGCGTCACAGAACTTGCATGTCAGCTCCGCCTGTCCCTGCTCGGCGATCAGACTTTTGATCTCCTCCCTGCCAAGGCTGCGCAGCGCATTGGTCACCCGCTCCCGGCTGCAATAGCAGCGGTATTCCACCGGCGACTCGGTCAAAATTTCAAGGTCAAAGTCTTTCAGGACAGTGCCCAAAATATCCGGGGCCGACGCGCCGGACTGCAGCAGTTTTGTCACACTGCCGGCCTCTGCGACACCGCGCTCCACCTTTGCAATCACATCGTCGTCCGCGCCCGGCAGGAGGTGAATGAGATACCCACCCGCGCATTGCACGGACTGGTCGGTATGCACCAAAACCCCCAGCGCGCACGCCGTCGGTATCTGCTCACTTTCATAAAAATAGGCGGTCACATCGTCGGCAATCTCACCGGAGAGAAGCCCCACACTGCCGACGTACGGTTCCCGCAGTCCGATATCTTTGGAAACCGTCAGGTTCCCGTCCACACCGACTGCCGTACCCACATCCGGTTTGCCGGGCGCGAGCGGCGGCACCTCCACCTGTGGGTTTTGTACCGTTCCGCGCACGTTTCCCATACTGTCGGACACGGCCATTATACTCCCCAGCGGCCCGCCGCCCTGTATGCGCAGGGTGACCGCGCCGTGCTCCTCCTTGAGCTGATTGCCCATCATGGAGCATGCCATCAGTACGCGCCCCAGCGCGTTCGTCGCGACAGGCAGGGTCATATGAATCTGTCTCGCGCGCTCCACCAATTCCCCGGCGCAAATCGCGCTTGCCTTAATCGGTGCGTCTCTGGCGATGATACGTATTATCCGGTCTTTTGTCATGTTTCTTTTCCTTTCGCCCAACAATGAAGACGCGCTCATCCGTCGGCTTCGGCATGCGCAGCTTCCTGTCCCCATATTGCTTAATTGACTGAAATCCGACGGCATGCATGTATCTGCACAGCTCGTCCGGATCGTAGAGCAGTTGCTCGTGGTATTCCTCGCCCCGCCGCCAGACGTCGCCGTCCCGGCGGAACACGTCCATACCGAAGCCGCATATGCGGCGCAAGGGCTTATACTCCGCCCGCCAGACGCAATAGGTGTCCTCCGTCTCATCCAGGAACACCTGCCCGTCCATCTCGCGCAGACGCGCCGGCATGCGCGCATCAAAGAGAAACAGCCCGCCCTCCTCCATGAAGAGATACACCTGTTCAAACGCCCGCAGCAAGTTTTGCGGTTTGGTCACATAGTTCACACTGTCCAGACAGCAGATACACGCGTCCACCGTGCCGTACAAATCGAGCTTTTCCATGTTCTGATGCAAAAAAATAGGCGGTTCCGGCGTAATCTCCCTGCATTTTTCCGCCGCATTTGCGAGCATATCCTCCGATGCGTCCACGCCGATCATCTCGTACCCGCGCAGGGCAAGCTCCCTTGTCAGGCTCCCTGTCCCGCAGGCCAGCTCCAGCACCGTGTGGATGGGATACCCGCTGCGGGTGAAGTGCTTTTCTATATAGTCCGCCCATTGCGGGTACATGACATCTTTCGTCAGCTCGTCGTAGGAACCCGCCAGAAACTCATAACTACTCATTAGATTATCAATCTTCCTTTATCGCCTTGAGACGGGGCAGCACCACTTGATAGCCGTCCGCACCGTAGCGCAGGGAACGGTTGACGCGGCTGATTGTGGCGCTTGATGCGCCCGTCTTTTCTAAAATATCGTTGTAAATCATGCCGTCCCATAAAAGAAGCGCAACGTCGAAACGCTGCTCCATGGCGCGCAGCTCCGAAACTGTACACAAATCTGAAAAAAATTTTTTGCACTCCTCCATATTATGAAGCTGAAGAATCGCTTCATACAGCCTATCACTGCCGGGCTTTTCGTCCACCTTTTTCATAAAAGGCAAGCCTCCTGTTCTCGTTGAAATCACGCGAATACTTTACCACGCTAATACTGCTATATTTTATCAAAGCGCCGTATGAAAGTAAACCTTTTTCACCGTTTTTTCATTGAAAACATAGAGTAAAGCAGAAAATATTATGGTTCGCCCTGAAAATGGAGGTCTGCGAAATGAAAAAGAAGCCACAAGCGCCCCCTGTTCCGCCGCAGATAGAAAGCATCTGTGAAGATGAGACACTGGAATCCGAGACTGAACCGGTGCTTTCCCTGTCCATATCCTACCCGGCGCTGCCGGATGAGCGGGCCGCCTTTCGGCGCATCAACCGCTACTACCGCCAGCTTGCGCAGACACTGCGGACGCGCTGGACAAAAGAGTATTATCACGCCGCCTGCGCCTGTGCGGCTGCAACGCGCGCCATGTCGCGCCCATTCACGCCCTGGCAGGCTGCACTTTCCTTTACAGTGACGCTGTGCACACCGGAAACCCTCTCGCTTTATTTCACCGTGACAGAGCATTTCTCCGGTGCGCGCCCGATCTCCATTCTGCGCGGGGATACGTGGGAGCTTACCCGTGGAAGCCCTGTGCCGCTGCATGATCTGTTCCCTGAAAAAGGCTGGAAAAAGCGGCTGCTGCGTGCCGTAACGGAAGAGGGCTCCGCCCGTCTGGCACGCGGGGAGAGTCTCTTTCTGGAAGACTGGCAGGCACGCGTTTCCGACCATTTTTCAGCCGACCGCTTTTATCTTACGCCGGATGAGGTCATTTTATTTTACCCCCTATGCCTGATCGCCCCGTATCTGGAGCAAACGGTGCGTTTTTCCCTCCCCTATGCGGCCCCGCAGCCCCCGCCCGCACCGGGTGGGCCGCGGCCGGGCAGTTCATCCTGGCGTCACCGCCGGACGGGCGATCTTATAAGGGGTACTG
>JAJBUC010000026.1:0-10786 GCA_020860545.1 Oscillospiraceae bacterium
ATACAGTATAGAAACGGTTTCAATATTTTTTATAGGAGGATTTTTTATGTCTACTTATTACTTTTTGCCCACCCGAAATGTATTTGGCGACGGGGCTGTCAACGAATCCGGCGACCTCATGAAAAGTCTGAACGCCAAAAAGGTGCTGCTTGTGACCGACAAATTTCTCAATTCCTCCGGTATGGCTTCCCGTGTGCAGGAAATTTTCCAGAAATCCGGTCTGGAAGTACATATCTTTGACGGCGCGGAGCCGAACCCAACCGACAAAAACGTGGCAAGCGGCGTAGATGTTTACAAAGCCAACGGCTGCGACTCTATCGTTTCGCTCGGCGGCGGTTCCTCCCATGACTGCGCCAAGGGTATCGGCGTCGTCATCAGCAACGGCGGGCAGATCAAGGATTACGAAGGGGTTGATCTCACCCATGCGCCTATGGTGCCCATGATGGCGATCAACACCACCGCAGGAACCGCTTCGGAGATCACCCGCTTTTGCATCATCACAGATACATCCCGCAGGGTCTAGATGGCAATTATCGACTGGAGGATCACGCCGCAAATCGCCGTTAACGACCGGGAGCTTATGGTCGGCATGCCCCCCAGCCTGACTGCCGCCACAGGTATGGACGCGCTGACCCACGCGGTGGAAGCCTATGTCTCTACTGCGGCCAACCCACTCACCGACTCCGCCGCGCTCAAGGCAATCACCATGATCACACATTACCTGCCCAAGGCTGTGGCAAACGGCGACTATATGATCGCGCGGGACAAGATGGCGTATGCACAGTACCTGGCGGGCATTGCCTTTAACAATGCCTCGCTCGGCTATGTGCACGCCATGGCGCACCAGCTTGGCGGCTACTATAACCTGCCGCACGGTGTATGCAACGCGATTCTGCTGCCCTATGTGGAAGCCTTTAACCTGATCGGCAACATGAATCGTTTCCGTGATATCGCCGTGGCGATGGGCGAGAACATTGCCGGGCTTTCCACCGACGAGGCGGCGCAGAAGGCGATCTGCAGCATGCAGCGGCTTGGACAGCTTGTGGGTATTCCCGCAAGCCTCAAAGAGCTGGGTGTCAAACCGGAGGACTTCAAGATCATGGCGGAAAACGCCAAGCTGGACGCCTGTCAGCTCACCAACCCGCGCAAAGCGACGTTGGAGCAGGTGATTGACATTTATCAGAAGGCATACGACGGCGAGAATGCGATCTAACGCCTTGTCAATTACCTGTCGGAAGATTTATGTACTTTAAATTATAAAATTATAAGAAAAAGGAGGATGGTCATGGGACGATTGGATAACAAGGATGCGATTATTACAGGTGCTGCCAGCGGCATGGGCGCTGCACAGGCCCGCTTATTTGCAAAGGAGGGCGCGAAAATTGTTGGGATGGACTTAAACGAGGAAGGGCTTCATCAGCTTATCTCTGAGATAAAAGCTGCTGGCGGCGAAGGGATTGCTGTAAAAGCAAATATCGCGTCGGAGGAAGACTGTCAAAAAGCGGTCAACGCAGCTGTGAAAGCATTTGGTGGCGTGAATATTCTCGTCAATACAGCCGGTGTCGCCGGGCCCTTCTCTTCCAAAGCGCATGAGCATGACGCAGATGCATGGGATAAGCTGCTTGGTATCAATTTAAAAGGTGCTTTCCTTGTTTCAAAGCATGTGATTCCAGAAATGCAAAAAGCCGGTGGCGGATCCATTATTAATATTTCTTCCATCGGCGGCCTCATTGGCGGCCAGGGTGGTACTGGTTATTCATCCGCCAAGGCAGGATTGCGCGGCCTTTCTAAGAGCATTGCCTTTGATTATGCCAAGGACAACATTCGCAGCAATACGATTTTTCCAGGGCAGATTAAAACGCCGCTGTCCGCTTCCTTAGAAGCGCCGGACGCGGCTGAAATAAAGCAGTACTATATCAATAAAATTCCGATGGGAAGGTTTGGCGATCCCGAGAATATCGCGTATGCGGCACTTTATTATGCAAGCGATGAATCCAAATATACAACCGGCTCGGAACTGGTTGTTGATGGGGGCGTAATGTCCAACTAGCGTTCCGCTGATGTTTTGTTTCCCAGAATAACAAGTATTTGAAGCAACGATTACACGTGCGGCTGCAGGCTGTAGACTTGGTCTACAGCCTGCACATTTTTTCAATCAAACCGTGATCTGATTGCAAATATATCTGCAAACGGGCACCGCTGCTTGATGCAGTCATGCCCGTTTTATCTATGGCTGAACGTCTATTTGCGTTTACAGAGAGCGCAGCGCCTTCTATCCAATTTTAATAAATTATTTATGCTATTTTATTGTTATCTATGATACAATAGATTAGACATATAGCTGATGATAGCTGTTCCCCCATTTGCGCCTGCGCAAGCAGTGCATTAGACCAAGTCATACCACGATCCTATCGTTATATTATACAACACCGGAGGAAACAGAAACATTATGAACAGACATGACGGCCATTTTTCACATAGCGTAATCTATTGGGTAATCACCTTAGTTCTGCTCTTCTCCCCACTGTTTCCGATCGGCGCGTTTCTGCTCATCCGGAAACTGATCATTAACCACAGACGGCCATATGTTGCGCCGCATAACTGGCAGGCGCAGGCCGGTACACCGCCGCCCGGGACAGCCGACACGTCAAAAAAAGCCAGGGGCGCTGCAGCCGCACAATCCAAAAGGCCGAATGCAAAGCGCGGCAGAGGCCTGATGATCTCCGGCGGTATCCTTGCGGCCGTGTTCGCCTTCGTCCTTGCCGTCGCGGTCGGCCCAGGGCTGATGAACAGCGGACTTGTGGCGCTTGTCCAGTTATCGCCCCTGTGGGCATTTCTGGCCATCGGGCTTGCGATGTTCGGCGTCGGAAACAGCACAAACAAGCGGGAAAAACGCTTTTCCAAATATCTCGCCCTCATCGGCAGACACACGGAGATTTCGGTTGACAAGCTGGCATCGGCCATGCCCGTCTCCGTGCAAAAGGCGTCCGCCGATCTGGAAGCCATGCTCGCGGAGGGCTATCTGCCCACCGGCTACGTGGACTGGATGCGCGGCGTCCTCGTTTTGAGTGACGAGGGCATGTCTACCCCGCCGCCGGAGGAGGAGGAAGCGCCCAAAAACCAGGACGACGACGACAAAATTCTCAACGAAATCCGTCTCATCAACGACTTAATTAAGGATGCCGCGATGAGCCGGAAGATCGACCGGATTGGAGAGATCAGCAGCAAAATCTTTTCCTATCAGCGCGAGCACCCCGCCAAAAGCGCACAGCTGCGCACCTTTTTAAGCTACTACCTGCCCGCCACGCTGAAAATTCTGCGCGCCTATGCACAGCTTGAGGCGCAGGGGATTGAGGGCGACAATATCACCGCGGCGAAAACACGCATTGAGCAGATGATGGACAAAGTGGTGGAGGGCTTTGAAAAACAGCTTGACCGGCTCTTTCAGGGCGACGTACTGGATATTACAGCCGACGTCGAGGTGCTTGAGCGGATGCTCAGCAAGGATGGCCTGTCCGGCGGAGGCGGGATGACGTTAGGCGGTTAACTGCGCCCTTACATAATTATTGTATGCACTTCAGGTGCGCGGAAAAGCAAATCATATCCGCCCGGCGATTCGCTGTCAAACTGCCGCCCATCCCCTCCACAATGGACCGGGCGATGGGCAGCCCCAGCCCAAACCCCGCAGAGGCACGGGATGCATCCCCCCGGTAGAAGCGGTCAAAGAGCAATGCAAGGTCTTCCGGCAGGGTATCGCAACAGGAATTGGAGACCTCCAGCACCGCCCACTGCCGCCTTTTTTCCAGGCGCACCTGTACCGTACCGCCCGCAGCGCAGTACTTTATGCTGTTATCCAGCAAAATCTGCACCACCTGCCGCAGCTGGTCGGGATCACCCTTCACGTACACCTCCGGCGTGATGTGCTGCCTCAGGGGGATACCGTGTTCAAACAGCACCGCCTCCATAGCGGCAATCACATTCTCCACCAGTTCATCAAACGCAAACATCGTATCACAGCGCGGTACCGTCTGCTGCCGGAGCATACACAGCATATCATTTACGAGGTAACCCAGCCGCCCCACCTCCTCTTTGGTCACCTCCACCCAGCGCCGGGCAGCTTCCTCCGTCACCGGCTGCTCCGACAGGAGGGCATCGGCGTTGGCACTGATAATGGCCAGCGGTGTTTTGATCTCATGGGAGGCGTCGGCCATGAACTGGCTCTGCTTTTGATATGCCTCCTCCAACGGGCGGATGGAGCGGTCGGCCACCCGTCGGCTGACCAGAAATACAACCCCCAGCATCACGACCACCACTACGGCAAACGCCACAAGCAGCTGTCTGAGCGACTGCAGAGACTCCGTCACATCCAGAAAGACGACCTCACGGCCGGATACCGTCTGCTCCACCTCGGCTGTCCCCATAGAGCCGTCCTCACTGGCCTCTGTCACGAGCGAGATGTTGGCACTACCTCTGACCATATACTGCCACATTCGTCCGTCCAGGGTGATAACCCCCTCCGCCGCGTCCTGCACCCGTACCTGCTCCGCCGCCGCGTCGTAGCTCTCCTGCTGCAGGTCAATATGAGAGGCGGTTTCAAGCACCTGATATGCGTCATCCAAAACCAGAATGAAGGATGCATACAAGTCCATAAAGCCGGCAGAGTCACTGATGGTGACGGTTACCACACCCTCCTCGCCCACCATGGTCCGGCTCTCGCCTTCCACACGCGCCTGTACAACTGGCGCGTTTTCATCTCCCGCCTGTACCACATAGGACGTGACCGAAGTAAGTCCAATATTATCCATGCGGATCCGGTTTGATTCATTGGTATTGTGCCACATCAGCAGATAGATCATGGCAAATGCCCCCAGCAGAATCACGGAGATAATGCACAGATTGGCACGGAGCATCCGGTTTCGCATTTTGCGAAACATTAGCCTTCCCCCTTCTCTTCGAGCACATAGCCGACACCCCGCACGGTTTTGATCTCCGCCCGGGCGTGTAGCTGGTGCAGTTTTTTTCGCAAAAAGGAGATATAGACCTGCACATGTCCGTCCTCCGTGTCGCTGTCATAACCCCAGAGTTTTTCGATAATAGCGCCGGGGGATGAGATGGCGCTCCGGTTTTGAAGTAGCAGCTCCATGAGCTGCCCCTCCTTGCGCGTCAGGCGGAATGCTTGGTGTGCAGTGCTCAGCATCAGCGCCTGAGGGTCATATTCGAGGTCGGCAAAGCGCAGGAGATAATCGGTCTCCAGCTGCCCGCTTCGGCGGCACAGCGCCCGCAGCCGGGCCATCAGCTCCTCCATTTCAAAGGGCTTTGCCAGATAGTCGTCCGCCCCGCTGTCGAGGCCGGTGATTTTGTCATCCACCCGGCTGCGTGCCGTCAGCAGCAGAACGGGGGTCTTTACCCCCTCTTCCCGCATGGCTTTGAGGATGCTTATGCCGTCTCTTCCAGGCAGCATAATGTCCATCACCACCGCGTCATAGACCGGTGCCATAGCGAAATCCAGGCCGGAATCCCCGTCGCCCACCACGTCCACCGTGTACTGATTCCGGCGCAGCACCTGTGCCACCGCCTGCGCCATATGCGGTTCATCCTCTATAAGCAAAATCCTCATATTGTCGCCCCCAACTCAAGCAGCATTGGCTGGTAGTGCGGGACCTCCGCACTACCAGCCTGTCTGATCAGCCGAACTTATTTCGCTTCGCGCACCGTGTAGGTGTATGCAGTTGCCCCGTCTGCCGCCTGTGTGTCTGTCTCCGGGACGAACTCGCTCCATGTCTCTCCGCCATCATACGAGACTTTGACCTGCCCGTCTTCCTCATCCACCATAACCGAAATCGTCTTGCATGCCACGCCATCCGCCATAGCGGAGCCGTCCGAGTACACAGTAACGCTCTGTTCGCCCAGTCCTTCGGCACCGTCCTCCAACACAACCGAGACCTCCATGCCCTCCGGCAGCTCGCTGCTCCACGTCTCGCCATTGTCGTAGGAGACCAGCGTCTCGCCGTCTTCTACCTTTACCATACCATTGAATACGTTCTCTTGTCCATCCCCGACCACTGTGACGGAGACAGCTTCCTCCTGTGCGGCACTCTGCGCGGCTGACGCCGCGCCATCTGCCGCAAACAGGTAAGCGGCGCTTCCCGCCAGGACAACTGCGGCGCACACGATGCCGCCAAGGGCTCTTTTTTCAGCTAAAGTCATTTTAATTACCTCCTGAAGTATTTGATTCATTTAGCAGCTGCTACAGGAAGTATAACCCGCACCACTTAAGCCTCCCTTAAATTTTAGCGTCCTATCCAAAAAAATGCTCCATGCTGCATATTCCAACCGGCGTGCAATTCACCCGCTGACATTTGTCTTTATTCCCAACACACACCCGCTTTCCGCACCCGCGGCCTGTGCTACTTGCTGAGATTACGCGTTTCCTGTCAAAAACAATTGCAAATATCGTGTAAAGTATATATAATGGATACTGATATGGAATGGTTACCGGCAAGCAGGAGGCGTACAGGATACGCGCCTGTTTCTTTTCTCTGTAACGCAAAGCTGAAAGGAAGGATTCACAACATCATGAAAGATCGCACCTTCAATAAAGTGCTCGTTGCCAACCGGGGCGAGATCGCCATCCGGGTTTTCCGCGCCTGCTACGACTTAGGACTGCACACCGTCGCGATGTATTCCAATGAGGACACCTTCAGCCTCTTTCGCACCAAGGCGGACGAGGCGTATCTGATCGGGGAAAACAAATCCCCGCTCGGCGCGTATCTGGACATCCCCTCCATCATCAGCCTTGCCAAACGCCGCAACGTTGACGCCATCCACCCCGGCTACGGCTTCCTGTCGGAGAACGCTGACTTTGCCCGCGCGTGTGAGGAGGCGGGGATCACCTTCATCGGCCCATCCTCCGAAGTGCTCGCGCAGATGGGCGACAAGCTTGCCGCCAAGGCGACCGCCATCGCCTGCAACGTCCCGACGATTCCTGGCTCGACCGAGCCGCTCAAAGACGGGGACGACGCACTGGAGAAGGCGACCTCCTACGGCTTCCCCATTATCCTGAAGGCCGCCGCAGGCGGCGGCGGGCGCGGTATGCGCCGCTGTGACACGCCGGAGGAGGTAAAGCCCGCCTTCGAACTCGTGAAGAGTGAGGCCAAGAAGGCCTTTGGAAACGACGATATCTTTATTGAGAAGTACCTCGTCGAGCCCAAGCACATCGAGGTGCAGATTCTGGCCGACAGCCACGGCACCGTCTACCATGTCGGTGAGCGCGACTGCTCCCTCCAGCGCCGCTACCAGAAGGTGGTGGAGTTCGCCCCGGCGTGGTCTGTCCCGCAGGAGACGGTGAAAAAGCTGCATGAGGACGCGGTAAAAATCGCAAAGCACGTCGGCTACGTCAACGCAGGTACCGTGGAGTTCCTCGTCGACAAGAGCGGCAATCACTACTTCATTGAAATGAATCCGCGCATTCAGGTCGAGCACACCGTGACCGAGCAGGTGACGGGCATCGACCTTGTGCGCGCGCAGATCCTGATCGCGGAGGGCCGCCCGATGAGCGACCCGCACATCGGCCTGCACAAGCAGGAGGACGTACATATCAGGGGCTACGCCATCCAGTGCCGCGTCACGACGGAGGACCCCGCCAACAGCTTCGCCCCCGACACCGGCAAAATCACCGCCTACCGCTCCGGCGGCGGGTTCGGTGTGCGCCTTGACGGCGGCAACGCGGCGGCCGGCACCGTCATCTCCCCGTATTATGACTCCCTGCTCGTGAAGGTGACCTCCATGGACAACACCTTTGAGGGGGCCTGCCGCCGTGCCACCCGCGCCATCAGCGAGGAGCATGTACGCGGCGTGAAGACCAACATCTCCTTTATTACCAACATCTTAACCCACCCCGTCTTTATCGCGGGCGGGTGCCATACCAAGTTTATTGACGAGACGCCGGAGCTCTTTGACGTCACCTCCGGGCGTGACCGCGCGACCAAGGTGCTCAAGTATATCGCCCAGATTCAGGTGGACAGCCCCAACGACGAGCGCAAGCAGTTTGACATCCCCCGCTTCCCGCCCTACGAGAACACCCCGCCCAAGTGCACCGGGCTCAAGCAGGTGCTCGACAGCAAGGGGCCGGAGGCGGTGAAGCAGTGGGTACTGGACCAGAAAAAGCTGCTCGTCACCGACACCACGATGCGCGACGCGCACCAGTCCCTCCTCTCCACCCGCGTGCGCACGCGCGATATGCTCAAGGGCGCTGAGGGTACGGCGGAGATCCTCAACGACTGCTTCTCGCTTGAGATGTGGGGCGGCGCAACCTTCGATGTCGCCTACCGCTTCCTGCACGAATCCCCGTGGGAGCGGCTGGAGCTGTTGCGCGCGAAAATCCCGAACATTCCGTTCCAGATGCTGCTGCGCGGCGCGAACGCCGTCGGCTACACCAACTACCCCGATAACCTCCTGCGCGCGTTCATTCAGGAGTCCGCCAAGGCGGGCATCGACGTGTTCCGTATCTTCGACTCGCTCAACTGGATCCCCGGCATGGAGCTCGCGATGGAGGAGGTCCTCAAGCTCGGCAAGCTCTGCGAAGCCACCATCTGCTACACCGGCGACATCCTCGACCCGAAGCGCGACAAGTATACGCTGCAGTATTATGTAAATATGGCCAAGGAGCTCGAGAAGCGCGGTGCGCACCTGCTGTGCATCAAGGACATGTCCGGCCTCCTGAAGCCCTACGCCGCCAAAAAGCTCGTCTCCACCCTCAAGAGCGAGATTGGCATCCCCGTCCACCTGCACACCCATGATACGTCGGGCAATCAGGTCGCCACCTACCTCATGGCGGCGGAGGCGGGTGTGGATATCATCGACACGGCCATCGACTCCATGGCGTCCATGACGAGCCAGCCCTCCATGAACGCCGTCGTCACGGCGCTGCAGGGACAGGAGCGCGACACCGGCCTTGACCCGAACCGGCTGCAAAAGCTCTCCGACTACTGGGCGGACGTGCGCCTGCGCTATGAGGTGTTTGAAGCCGGGATCAAAAACCCCTCGACCGACATCTACCGCTACGAAATGCCCGGTGGCCAGTACACAAACCTCAAGTCACAGGTGGAGAGCATCGGCCTCGGTACGCAGTTTGAGGCGGTCAAGGAGATGTATAAGACCGTCAACGACATGCTCGGCGATATCGTGAAGGTCACCCCCTCGTCCAAGATGGTGGGAGATATGGCGATCTTCATGGTGCAAAATGAGCTGACGCCGGAGAACGTCGTGGAAAAGGGCGAGGCGCTCACCTTCCCCGATTCTGTCGTCTCCTACTTCAAAGGCATGATGGGCCAGCCCGCGTGGGGCTTCCCGGAAGACCTGCAAAAGGTCGTCCTGAAGGGTGAAGAGCCCATCACCTGCCGCCCCGGCGAGCTGCTGCCCGCCGTCGATTTCGCGGCCGCCCGCGCGGAGGTGGAGAAGTTCTACCCCAACCCCTCTGAGCGCACCGTCATCTCCTGGTGCCTCTACCCCAAAGTGGTCGAGGAATTCTGCCGCCACCGTCAGGAATACGGCTATCTCATGCGCATGGGCAGCCACGTCTTCTTCAAGGGTATGGCACTAGGTGAGACCAATAAAATCAACATTGAGGACGGCAAGACTCTTGTCATCAAATATTTGGGTCTCGGCGATCTCAACGAAGACGGCACGCGCAACGTGCACTTTGAGCTCAACGGTATGCGCCGCGAAGTCGCGGTGCCCGATAAGAACGCCGTCGATACCGTCCGCCGCGTCGTCATGGCCGACCCCTCCGACAAGAGCCAGATCGGCGCGTCCATCCCCGGCATGATCTCCAAGGTCAACGTAAAACCGGGCGATACCGTCACGGAGAATCAGGTGCTCGCCGTGGTTGAGGCGATGAAGATGGAGACCTCCGTCGTCGCCCGCATGGCGGGTACGGTCGATGAGGTGTTCATCAAAGAAGGCGGCTCCGTCAAGGCGGGTGAGCTGCTGATTACCATTAAATAGGAATATTCCAATAAAACCGCGCCCCCGTGTTCCCCGGTCTGTCCGGGAGAGCGCGGAGGCGCGGTTCTTTGCAATTTGTATGATGGTAGTTCACGCTATGTCATCATCTACTGTTTCCGATGCGATACAGCCGGCACCGATTGCGCCGGCAAGGACAGTAATACAGAAGAGCAAAAGTACGATTTTGATCATAGTAATCTCCCTGTCTATGAAAACAACAGTGCCTGACAATCATCCAACTGCAAAATATCATAAAAACAAATATATGTCAACTGTATCCAGTCGTTTCGTCGAATACAATGGTACGAGTGCAACTACACGACTAGCTCTCATTTTTCCGCTCGTTATGCCGTTCCCGGATGCTGAACTCACCCTGGCGATATGCCTGATTGCGGACTACACAGCGGTCAACTTTTCCCATTTTCTTTTTCTCCTTTCTCAAATTTTCCGGCGGTCACTTCGCGACAATTTGTCCCGAAGTGCTTCTCTCCATGACTATGATACCAATTTCCAGGGCCTCGTCCCGTATGTCTCAAAATCAGGATTTTTACAAAAAAACATCCCTTTTCTCAAATATGGGAAAAGCCTCAGTACGGTACATAAACCATTAGAAATATTTGCAAAATTGCTGGTATGACGGTATAATTTAGATTACAAAAATAAGAGCAAAAGAGGTGGGGGCAATGGTAGGGAAAATCAATCTTTTGGATGCAGTGAATAGCACAACCGCTTTGTTCGACTATAAGCGGATTGCAAGTCTCAACGGCCAAATGCTGAATGT
>JAJBUC010000026.1:10796-12145 GCA_020860545.1 Oscillospiraceae bacterium
TCCATGACACGTCTGACGAAATGTTTTATGTAATTGATGGCGAAATGGATATTGAATTTGAAGATGGCTCACAGCACTTGACCAAAGGAGAATTGATTGTTGTCCCCGCCGGAACAAGACATAGGCCAGTGGTTGGGCCATTGGTAAAATGCCTACTAATTGAAACAGATGGGACTTTAAATGCAAGTAACACAGGTGGCAGTTACCCAGTTAAATCATACTGATAGACTTCGGGCCAATTTGGCCCGAAGTGCTACAGGATGGGAGGCGTCTGGCAGTGAAAACAAAACTGACCTTACAAGCAAAGCTCCGCGATCTGCGGGCCGAAAGGCAGATGACCCTCCTCCGATTTGGCCGGGGCTACGGGCATCCCCTTGTCCACGCTCCAACGCATGGAGGGGAATGAGGATATCCGCATCGGCTACCAGGACGTGGCGGCTCTGGCCCAATATTATGACGTGTCCACCGACTATCTCTTTGGTGTAACCGACAACCGCCAGCACCGACATATTGCGGTGGACAAGCTGAAATTATCCGATGGGGCCATTGAAGTTTTGCAGGGCGGAGAAATAAATAACCGGCTGGTGAGCGAACTCATAGCCCACCCGGATTTCCCCAAATTTTCAAGAGCAATGGAGATTTACATAGACCGAAAAGTGCTACCCCAAATGCAGACGGCCAACGCCATGTTCAAGCTGGCTGAGACGACCAGCCGGGAGAGTTTTGACGTTGCTGACAATGACGAGTATATGACCATCTTGCAGGAGGCAGTGGTGGACGAGGATGAGTATCTGCGTTACCGGATTTCTGAGCGATTTAATATTCTGCTCAAAAACCTGTTTGACGCGCACAAAAAAGACGCTCTGCCCGATGAACAGGTGAGCGTCTTGCAGGATATGAGAGAGTCCATTGAAACCTATCAGGCGCAGAAAAGCCAGGAGGATAAAGCCCGTGTGAAGATGCACTTGCTGGCAAAACAGCTTAACCTCAACCTCTCTGGATTGACCCGAGAGGAAACCGAAGTTTTTATGAAAGTTGTGCAACAATCCGGCAAATATAAGAGTGCCGCCAGCAGCGGCGGCAAGCGGAAACGGTAAGCTGTCGGCTCTCTCAAAAATGCGGAGTGTGGCCACATCTTGCCGCTACGATGGACGAGGGACGTAGGACGGCGGACGAGAGACGCAGGACGTAGGACGGGGGCCTCATATACTCCCCCTGGAAGTATATGACCCACTCTGACACTTTCCGCTTCGCGGTAAAGTGTCGCCGTGGGTCCTGCCGGGGGCGAAGGTCAAGGGCAGGGTGTGGTGTAGCCACACGTCGCTTTTCGTGGTTGCGCCTTGCGGCGG
>JAJBUC010000022.1 GCA_020860545.1 Oscillospiraceae bacterium
CTACTGCACGTGAGCGGGGATAGCGAGCATCCGTGGCGGATTGTTGGCACAAAAGAAAAACGCAACTGCGTACAGGTTTTGCCGGTTATCCATACCGAGAGGCGGCAGCCGGAGTGACAAGGCTGCGGGGACTGCCGCCCGCTGCGCAGGCGAAAAAACAGGGGCACGCCCGCAAAGGGCACGGGGAACCCCCTCCACAAGCAGCAGCAAATTTAACATAAAAATTACTTGACATTCCTCGCCAACGGACATATAATACTCCTGAAAAGTGAATGAAGCGAAACCGTTGACGCGGAGATAACGTCAGGTGTGCAGTCACAGAGAGCGGGGGGCAGCTGAAAGCCCTGCACAACGCAGCCTGTCAAATGGACCGCTGAGGGCGCAGTCAAAGGGGGCGACACCTCCGAGTATTCTGCGACGGCACGCACACGTCAGTTGCGAGGGATATGTTTGTATCCTGCATGAGTGCGCAGGCTCTGCCTGCGAAGCAAGGTGGTACCACGGATGATGATTCACCCGTCCTTGACAATTTTTGTCAGGGACGGGTTTTTTGTTTTCCCCGTACGCTTGATTCCCTTTACACAAATAAAAAAGGAGGCATGGTCATGATCAGACCAACACTGGAGGAGGCCAAACAGCTCGCGGCGGGCCATTCGGTCATCCCGCTCGCGCTCGAAATCCTCTCCGACCTGAAAACCCCGATTCAGCTGCTGCAAAACATCCGCAGGCAGAGCGACCTGTGGTATATTCTCGAGAGCGTGAGCGGCAGCGACAACTGGGGGCGCTATTCCTTTTTGGGCTATAACCCCGTCCTCTCCGTCTACGGGACGGGGGATGAGATCACCATCACAAACGGCCACACCGTCACGCGCAAAACGGGCGACCCGGTATCGGTAATACGAGAACTGATACAGGAGTGCAGCAGCCCGCGCGTGTCCCAGCTCCCGCCCTTTACCGGCGGGCTGGTCGGCTATTTCTCCTACGACTTTGTGCAGCACTTCATCCACGGGCTGAAGCTCACGGCGGCGAACGAGGACAACTTTCGGGAGTTCCACCTGATGCGCATGGATAAAATCGTCGCCTTCGACCACTTTCAGCAAAAGATTTTCATCATCGTCAACATCCCGGCGGAGGATATCGAAAACAGCTATATCAGCGGCGTGACGGCGCTCAAGGACATGGAGAAGATGATGTTTGAAACTGCGGCCGCCCCGCGGGAAAATTCAGGACTGCGCGGGGAGTTCACCCCCTCCTTCACGCCGGAGGGTTTTGGCGAGATGGTGCGGCAGGTGCAGCACCACATCAGGGAGGGCGACATCTTTCAGGCGGTGGTCTCCAACCGCTTCAAGGCCCCCTTTGCGGGCAACCTCATGAACACCTACCGGATGCTGCGCACCACCAGCCCGTCCCCCTACATGTGCTACATGCCACTCGACCCCCTGGAGCTCGCCGGCTCCTCCCCGGCACCCCGCGAGACCCTGCCGGCAGGCGCCGGCGGCCCCCTCCCGCTCGCAGGCACCTGCCCCCGCGGCGCCACCCCGGCGGCGGACGCGGCGCTCATCGACGCCCTGCTTGCGGATGAAAAGGAGCTTTCCGAGCATGATATGCTTGTCGACCTCGCCCGCAACGACTTGGGCAAGGTCTGTGAATTCGGCAGCGTGCAGCTTGGGGAGTACCGCCAGGTCAAGCGCTTTGCAAACGTCAGCCACATCGCCTCCCACATCACGGGCAGGCTGCGCGCGGGGATGGACGCGCTCGACGTCATCGCCGCCGCCCTCCCCGCCGGCACCCTCTCCGGCGCACCGAAAAAGCGGGCGTGCGAGATCATCGACCATGCGGAAGGCGTCCGGCGCGGCGTATACGGCGGTGCCATCGGCTATATCGACTTTGCGGGCAACATGGATATGTGCATCGGCATCCGCATGGCATTTTTGAAGGACGGAAACGTCTTTGTCCAGTCGGGCGCGGGCATTGTCGCGGACAGCGTGCCCGAAAAGGAATATCAGGAAACCCAGAACAAGGCGCGCGCGGTGATGGAAGCCCTGCGGCGCGGCGGGGAGGTATAGACATGGTATTGATCATTGACAATTACGACAGCTTTACCTACAACCTCTATCAGATCGCGGGCACCATCAACCCCGATATCCGCGTGGTCTACAGCGACGAGGTGACGGCGGAGGACGTGCGCGGGATAGCCCCCTCCCACATCATCCTCTCCCCCGGCCCCGGCAGGCCGAAGGACGCGGGGGCGTGCGAGGAGATCATCACCCAATTCGCCGGCGCAATCCCCATGCTGGGCATCTGCCTCGGCCATCAGGCGATCTGCGAGGCGTTCGGCGCGGAGATCACCTATGCCAAAGAGCTGATGCACGGCAAGCGGAGCCTGGTACACATCGCAAACGGCAACCCCGTGTTTCGCGGGCTGCCGCCGCTTTTGGAGGCGGGGCGCTACCACTCGCTGGCGGCGAAACGGGAGAGCCTGCCCGACGAGCTGCTGGTGATCGCCGAGTGCGACGACGGGGAGGTTATGGGTGTCAAGCACCGGGACTTTGACCTGTTCGGACTGCAATTCCACCCCGAATCCATCCTGACGCCCAACGGCGCGGCCATTTTGGAAAACTTTCTGCGGATCGGAGGCAAGTCATGATAGAGAAGGCGATTGTCGATATTATGGAGGGGCGCGACCTCACGCGCGAGGGTGCGCGCGCCGTGATGCTCCAGATGATGGAGGGCGGCGCCACAAGCGCCCAGATGGGCGCCTTTCTCGCCGGGATGCGCCTCAAGGGCGAGAGCATTGAGGAGATCACCGCCTGCGCCGAGGTGATGCGGGAAAAGAGCACAAAGCTCCACCCGAAAACCGATGTGCTCGACATCGTCGGCACCGGCGGCGACGGGCTGTACACCTTTAACATCTCCACCGTGTCCGCGTTTGTCATCGCGGCGGGCGGCGTACCGGTCGCAAAGCACGGCGGGCGGAGCGTGTCGAGCAAATGCGGCAGTGCCGATGTCATTGAGGCGCTCGGCGCGAACATCACCCTCACGGCGGAGCAGAACGAGCAGGTGCTCGCCCGCACCGGCATGTGCTTTATGCACGCGCAGGTGTACCACGCCGCTATGAAATTCGTCGCCCCCGTGCGGCGGGAGCTGGGTGTGCGCACCGTCTTTAACATCCTGGGCCCGCTCGCAAACCCTGCGGGGGCCACCATGCAGATGCTCGGCGTGTACGACGAAAATCTGGTGGAGCCGCTCGCGCGCGTGCTGTTAAACCTCGGCGTCAAACGCGCGATGGTGGTGCACGGGCACGACGGCCTGGATGAAATCACCCTCACCGACACCTCCACCATCTGCGAGGTGGCGGAAGGGAAGCTCAACAGCTACTTTATCACGCCCGAGCAGTTCGGCCTCCCCCGCTGCGCCATGGCGGAGCTCACGGGCGGCGACCCGCAGGAAAACGCGGGCATTGCCCGAGATATCCTCTCCGGCAAGCGGGACGCCAAGCGGGACACCGTGGTCCTCAACGCCGCGTGCTGCCTCTACATGGGCAAAAACGACATCACCATGCGCGCCTGCGTCGCGCTCGCGCAGGAGCTCATCGACAGCGGCGCGGCGCTGGCAAAGTTGGAGGAGTTTGTCCGGGTGACCAACGAGGTGGCCGGATGAACATTTTGGACGAAATCGTCGCCGCCACCCTGCCCCGCGTGGCGCGGGAGAAGGCGGCGGGCCTCCCTGAACCAAAAGCGCCGCCGCGCAAGCCCTTCCGCTTTGAGGAGCGCCTGCGCGCCCCCGGCGTCTCCTTCATCTGCGAGGTGAAGAAGGCCTCCCCCTCCAAGGGCGTCATCGCTGCGGAGTTTCCCTATCTGGACATCGCCCGCGCCTACGAGCAGGCGGGCGCGGACGCCATCTCGGTGCTGACCGAGCCGGACTACTTTCAGGGCTGCAACACATACCTCGCCGAAATCCGCGCGGCGGTGGATACCCCCCTGCTGCGCAAGGATTTCACCATCGACCCCTTTCAGATCGAGCAGGCGGCGGCGCTCGGCGCGGACGCGGTGCTGCTCATCTGCGCCATCCTCTCCCCCGCGCAGGTGAAGGAATACATCGCCCTTGCCGACCGGCTCGGCCTCTCCTGCCTCGTGGAGGCGCACGACGAGGAGGAGATCAAAACCGCCCTTGGGGCGGGCGCGCGGATCATCGGCGTCAATAACCGCAACCTCAAGACCTTTGCCGTGGACACCGCCAACAGCCTCCGCCTGCGGGCGCTCGTCCCGCCCGACATCCTCTTTGTCGCGGAGAGCGGCGTGGGCGCGGCAGAGGACGTGGCCCTCCTGCGCGCGCACAACATCAGCGCCGTGCTGGTGGGGGAAGCCCTCATGCGCGCGCCGGATAAGGCCGCCATGCTGTCTGATCTCAGGGGAGGGGCACGGATATGAGCAAGGTGAAAATCTGCGGCCTGACCCGGCAGAGCGACATTGACGCGGTCAACCGCTGCAAGCCGGACTATGTCGGCTTTGTCTTTGCCGCCGAGAGCCGCCGCAGGCTTCAGCCGGAGGAAGCGGCGGCGCTCCGGGCAAAGTTAAGCCCCGATATTCAGGCGGTGGGCGTCTTTGTCAACCAGCCGGTGGGCTGGGTCGCCTCCCTCTGCGAGCAGGGCGTCATCGACCTGGTGCAGCTCCACGGCGAGGAGGACGCGGACTATCTCGCCACCCTGCGCCGCCTGTGCACCCACCCGGTCATCCGCGCGGTTCCGGTGGACAATACCCTGCCCCCGCTCCCCGCGCACGCGGACTACTACCTCTTCGACACGGCCACCCCCCAGCGCGGCGGCGCGGGGCAGCCCTTTGACCGGTCAATACTGGACGGCTACACCGGCATCCCCTACTTCCTCGCGGGCGGGCTGTCACCGGACACGGTGGAGGAAGCCATTGCGCGCCTGCACCCCTACTGCGTGGACGTGAGCAGCGGCGTGGAGACGGACGGCGTCAAAGACCCGGAAAAAATCATGCGGTTTGTAGACCTTGTTAGGAGGACAACGTAAATGGAACATGGCAGATTTGGCGATTTCGGGGGCCTCTACATCCCCGAAACCCTGATGAGCACCCTGCAGGAGCTGGCGGAGGCGTACGAGCACTACAAAAACGACCCGGAATTTGTGCAGGAGCTCAACCGGCTGCTGGCAAATTACGCGGGGCGGCCCTCCCTGCTCTATTACGCCGAAAACCTCACGAAAGAGGTCGGCGGGGCGAAAATCTATCTCAAGCGGGAGGACTTAAACCACACCGGCTCCCACAAGATCAACAATGTCCTCGGGCAGGCGCTGCTGGCAAAGCGCATGGGCAAGACCCGCATCATCGCCGAGACCGGCGCGGGGCAGCACGGCGTGGCCTCCGCCACCGTGGCGGCGCTGATGAACATGGCGTGCGAGGTGTTTATGGGCAAGACCGACACCGAGCGGCAGGCCCTCAACGTCTACCGCATGCGCCTTTTGGGCGCGGAGGTGCACCCCGTCACGACCGGCACCATGACCCTCAAGGACGCGGTGAACGAGACGATGCGCGAGTGGTCGCGCCGGGTGTCCGACACCCACTATATCATCGGCTCCGCGATGGGCCCGCACCCCTTCCCCACGATGGTGCGGGATTTCCAGAGCGTCATCGGCAGGGAGATCCGCGCCCAGCTCCGGCAAGCGGAGGACTGCCTCCCCGACGCTGTGGTCGCCTGCGTCGGCGGCGGCTCCAACGCCATCGGCACCTTTTATGATTTTATTGACGAGCCGTCGGTGCGCCTCATCGGCGTGGAGGCGGCGGGCGAAGGGCTGGACACCGAACGCCACGCCGCCGCCATCGGGCGCGGCACCGTGGGCGTGTTCCACGGCATGAAGTCCATCTTCTGTCAGGATGAATTCGGTCAGATTGCCGAGGTCTACTCCATCTCTGCGGGGCTCGACTACCCCGGCATCGGCCCGGAGCACGCCCACCTGCACGCCATCGGGCGGGCCGAGTACGTCCCCGTCACGGATGAGGAGGCGGTCACGGCGTTCGAGCGCCTCTCCCGCAGCGAGGGCATTATTCCAGCCATCGAGTCGGCCCACGCCGTGGCGCACGCCGTCAGGCTTGCCAAAGAGATGGGGAAGGAGCAGCGCATCGTCGTCTGCCTCTCCGGGCGCGGCGACAAAGACGTGGCGGCCATTGCCAGATACAGGGGGGAAACACTCTATGATTAAGATACAGGAAGCCTTTCGCAATCACAACAAGGCCTTTATCGCCTACCTGATGGCGGGCGACCCCAATCTCGCGTCCTCCGCCGAATACATCCTCACCGCGCAGGCGGCGGGCGCGGATCTGATTGAAATCGGCATCCCCTTTACAGACCCCATTGCAGAGGGGGAGGTCATTCAGGCGGCGAGCCAGCGCGCCCTGCGCGCGGGCACCCGGCTGGACGGCATCTTCGACATGGTCGCGTCCATCCGGGATCAAATGCACGTCCCCATGGTCTTTATGACCTACTTAAACCCCGTCTTTGTCTACGGGTACGACAGGTTTTTCGCCCGCTGCGTGGAGATCGGCATCTGCGGCATCATCATCCCCGACATGCCCTTTGAGGAGCAGGACGAGGCCAGGCAGATCGCCCAAAAATACGGCATCGAGGTCGTCACCCTCGTCGCCCCCACCTCCGCGTCGCGCACGGCGGAGATCGCCCGCCGCGCGGAGGGCTTCCTCTACCTCGTCTCCTCCATGGGTGTCACAGGGGTGCGCGCGGAGATCACCACAGACCTCTCCGCCATCGTCGCGGATATCCGAAGCGTGACCGATATCCCCGTCGCCATCGGCTTCGGCATCGCCACCCCGGAGCAGGCGCGGCAAAACGCAGCCATAGCCGACGGCGTCATCATCGGCAGCGCCATCGTGCGCATCATCGCCGCACACGGCGAGCACGCCAAACAGCCGCTTTATGATTACATCAAGTCCATCAAGGACGCCGTTGCGCAGCTCTGAACAGCACACAAGCGCCCCCGCCGCAACTTTTGCGGCAGGGGCGCAATTTTTTGTGATTCCTGTCATGCCGTTGCCAATACCCGGCACGGCGGCCCGCTGTATTGTTTTGACAACGCCTACCCCCGCCGCACCGTGCGGCGGCGGAAGGGCGCGGGCAGATAATCGTCGATCCCGCCGCTGACGGAGAGGTCCTGCATCTTGGCCCGCACCTGAAAGATACAGTCCTCCTCCCGCGCCCGGCCGAGCGCGACGTCCTCGGCAAAGGCGTGGCAGCTCGGCGCGCCGCAGGAGCCGCAGTGCAGGCCGGGCAGGCGGCCTTCCAGCTCCTGAATCAGGCGCTGCTTTTCCATCGCCGCGCCGAAATCCTCGTCGAGCAGAAAGCTCGGCAGGGATTGGAGCGGGCGGACGTGCTCCAGCAGCGGCGTGATATCATATCCGCCCGCCTGCTCCCCCGCGCGGCCACGCGCATCCGCGAGCGCCTCCAGGCGCATGTAGGCCGCGTGCGGATTTTCCACCGTGAAGCACCCGCCCTGACAGCCGCAGGCGCAGGCGGACAGCGCGACCAGATCGACATCGGGTACCCGTCCGTCCTCCAGCGCCTCCAGCAGGTGGATGACATTCTCCACCCCGTCGGCGGCAAGGCGGCGCTCTCCGCCCCGCGCCGTACGCGCCGTGGCACAGCGCAGGCCCTCGCCCCCCGCCGTGCGCAAGGCGGGAAGCGGCGCGCCGCGCGCAAGCAGACCGCGCATATGCTGCGGCAGCACGCGGCAGATATCCCGGATGGAAAACGCGCCGTCGAGCACGGGCGCTGTAAAGGTGTCCGGGCTGTGGGCGGCCATGCGCTTGGCAGAGCAGGGCACAATGGCAAACACCCCCACCCGCTCCGGCGGCAGCCCCGTCTTTTCGCATGCCTCCCGCCGCGCGAGCACCGCGGCAAGCTCCATCGGCAGCAGGGGCGTCTCCAGCTGGGCGAGCAGACGCGGAAAGCGCATCCGGATCAGGCGCAGCACCGTGGGGCAGGCGGCGGAGATGCGGGGCGTGCCCGTCGGCCCGTCATGCGCGGAAACGCGTGCCGCGAGCAGCTCGGCGGCGCGGGCGACCTCATACACCCCGTCAAACCCCATCTCCAGCAGGGCGGACAAAATGAGGTCAACGTCCACCGGCTGGGGAAACTGCCCGTAAAGCGCAGGCTCAGGCAGGGCAACGCGGTAGTCAAACGCCTGCAGAACCGCCATGTCGTCCCCCTTGGCGCGGATCGCCTTGCAGCGGCAGACGGCAATGCACTTGCCGCAGTCAATGCAGCGGTCGCTCAAAATCTCCGCCTTCCCGTTGCGCACGCGGATGGCCTCGGTCGGGCAGGAGCGGATGCAGGAGGTGCAGCCGCGGCATCGCTCCTCGTCCAGATAGACGGCGTGCTTAATTGTCATGACTGTCCCCCCCTCAGGAATTTGCTTCTGCGCGTACAGGCTATTACACCTGCGCCGGTATGTAGAGCCGGATGGTGAGGGTTGTCCCCACCCCGATTTCCGTGTCGATCTCCAGCTCGTCGGCGTAGCGCTTCATATTCGGCAGGCCCATACCCGCGCCAAAGCCCATCTCCCGCGCGGTCTCCCCCGCGGTGGAGTAGCCCTCCTGCATCGCAAGCTCCACGTCCGGAATGCCGGGGCCGTGGTCCACCATGCGGATGGTGATGTCGGTCAGGCTGATCTCCACCTCCGCTGTGCCGCCGCCGGCGTGGAGCACCATGTTAATTTCACCCTCATACATACAGATGGCGGCGCGGCGGATCAGGTCCGCGGGCAGCCCCAGCTTTTTGAGCGTCAGCTTCATCTGGCTTGAGGCGTCACCCGCCCCCATAGGGTCGTCCCCATCCACCGGATAGGTCAGTTTTACAGCTTCCATTGCGCTATTTCCTTTCTCTGCGCCGCCCGTCGCGGCGAAAGGTGATTCTTTTACTCCTGTTCAGTATAGCATAGTTTCCGCCGGTTGTAAATGTACGGTGAGGTCTGATCATGTATGTGTTTTTTGTTCCGGCGCAGATGATAACCGTCACTTAACGTGTAACGTGCGGCAGTCCCTCATAAGCTTCCCAGCGGGTGCCCCCGGCCTCAGGTATAACCCACTGATCGGTAATTTCAATGAACAACGGAATCAACTCTTTGCTGCAGATGGCCCGCGATTGGGTCACGGGAGGACTGGAATCAGATATGTCTGTGATAATAATAGCGTCAGATATTTCTTTCATATCTGTATACAGCAGGTCTAATATAGTTGCCTCTCGTTCGTCTATTACGCCATCTGCAAAAGTAGAATTGTGAACTGGATATCCAGCTTCGTCCCATTTACCAAGCAGCCACATGCCGGGGATTCTAAATTGATTGGCGATAGAACCGAGAGAATCGATATCTTCATAGTTGGAAATCAGAGCAATATAATGATCCATCATTTCAAGATTCCATGTCAGCTCAAGCAGTGCCTCTTGCCGTTCTTCCAGCGTAAGTGTCTGATCTCGCATGCGATCGATATCTGTTTGCACACCATATGCCGCAGATCTTATGACGCGTACACAACTCCTATCAATTCTATCGATTACCTTCGTACGGTTCACACCATAAAGGATGCAGCAAATAAGCGCGATAGCCAGTATTACAATAATAGAGAGGAGTATTTTCACTGTCTTTGATATCGTCATCTGCATTTACCGCCTTCTGTTTTGTTGCTACATATAAAAATTAAATAGATGAGTAATTAAATAGAACCTTCCAATCATAGTCATACTCAATATTATCGTACGCTAAGTAGCCAGTGAGTACAAGACGATCACCACGACTGATTAAGTATGCTTTCTGGCAATCCAGTTGAATGGAGCGTATCAGGTCTCCATAGGCCTCCATTTGATCTTCGGCAGTTTCATAGAATAAATCATCCCCTTCATTTAGACCGTTATCACCTTCACTAATTGATACAGAGGAAGTTATAACAGCAACCATAGAAGATAAAAGAGCGCCCCATTGCGCTACTGGTATGAAAGATGCAATCACAACAGCAGCATTACTAGCAAGCAACAAACCTGTTTCTGATGTAGAGGAGACACGTCCGGTCGTTACAAAAGATTTGAAAAAAAGCTCGGTATCCGAATGAGCAGTATCAGTTACTCGTACATTATCAATCAGAAGCTTTATATTGCTTATCTTAAAACCCGCATCATCAAGATAAAGCAGGACACCTCCTGCACCATTATATTCAACTATCAAACTGTTCGCGATTTTAACTTCGAATTGTGGTTTTCCAGAAGAAGTATTTACATCACTGTGTTTGATATATTGCATAAGAGTGATTCTAGTTAAATAGCTCCCATGTAAATCTTGAAAGTTATACTTATATACACGATATTTTATATTGGAAGAAGTATCCGCATATGTTTCGATTTTCGTACTGGGTTCAGTAAAGAACTCGCTTGAAACTTCGAAGTCCAGATTGGAGAGCCACAATATTCCAGTATCACACGTCCTGATTCCGTCCAGAAGTGTGTTCAGCTCTAAAAAGCTGAAGTCCTCAAGTTCCTTTTTGGGAGAATTCGAAGTAACCGCCGTATAAGCGGAAATAAGTTGAGCGGGTTGAGTGGAGGATGTGCTAGTATCTGAGACAATAGTGCTCTCACTGCTGCTTTCTACTTTCAAATCTAATTTCACCAGTAAGTCATTATAATCGGCCTGATCGTTGCTGGCGAGATACTTGGTCCGCGCAGCTTGCGCGTAGGTATTGATAGAATCATAATTACCGCTTGATATCTTGCCACCGATATTGTATGTCGTATTTTTGCTCCGATCTAAGACAGAAAAAGAGAGGGTGATATCGGAGCTGGATTCCTTTTCTATCCTTGCGTCCGTCACCGTATAGTTGCTGTTATTTTCAACCGTAAAATCCCCCACGAGTCGTTTCCCGGCATAGGCACCGCTATCAAATGGATAAAAGTTACCTGTAGTTGCAAAAGCACTCAGATTACTGGCGTTGTCTGGAATAATGCTTATGGAAGTCATACCGGTTTGCGTTGCGCTTACATATATACGCCCTGTTGCGCTATTCTGATCAGAAGCAATGGTTACTGGCTGTTCCAGTATCAGGGTTTCATTTGCTGTATATGCACCGATCTCTTGTGCATACGTCAGCCCCTTCGTTATCATTGCCTCCACTTGATAGGAGGAATAATTGTTTGCTGTCAAGTCCAGTGTCAGTCCCGCCGGTAAGTAGCTCAGACCACCGAGATCGTCACGGAACATGGATTTTATCACGTATTGCAAATTTGAACTAGCTGCGCTCACATGATAGAATTTTTCTGCGTAATACGCAATGAGATTGACCGGGTTCAGGTTGGGGTCCTGATCATAATAGGCGATGCCCGCGAACAGTGGGATACCCATGGCGTTATCGTGGCTGTCCCCCAATAGGCTGTATGCAGTCAAAGGGAGTGAATCAATGATAATACCGTCATAGGAAAGTCCCTCCCTCTCTATCGCGTCTTTGGTACTGATACCACTGTAGTCGCTGTTTTCTAGACGAACGATCACATCCGTCATTTCGATAAGCTCCGCTGTAGTCAGTGTAATGGAATCTGTGTCGCTTTCAGCATATAACTCATACATATCATAAAACAGATTCTCGGTATACTGGCCTATCCGGCCTGTATCATAGGTGAGCGTCCACATCCAAGTATCTGCATCATATCGGGGGTTTATGGCAATGATTTTCTTGTCGATGGCTCCTTTATCAATTTGATTACTGACATAGTAGTAGATGCCCTTTACATATTTTTCATATTGCTCAGCGATTACTGTGGGTGACGTGGCGTACCGGGTGGTTTTACCTGTTGCCTGCATGGCCTCTTCCATCGCACAGGCGATTTCCCACAGCGCATCGGCCTGACCGAACAGGGCATCCACCTTATTCCCCGTTGTCGAGGAATCAGAAGTATTGTAATATGCATGGTACGGGCAATAGTTCCGGTTATACTCATAGTTATAGGCTGAATAGTAATCTGCATATGCCATGTGGTCTCCAGACCCGATCAATACATCCGGTTCATAATAAAACGAAGCAACGGTGGTTT
>JAJBUC010000102.1 GCA_020860545.1 Oscillospiraceae bacterium
GACGGAGTGGAACAGGATAGAATTTTCCACATTCCCGTACACCTCGCAGCCGCCGGTCACCATGGAATGGACGATGCTCGCGTTTGGCCCGGTCAAGTGGGGGGGCGTTGTGGGGGTGCGGGAAAAAATGGGCCAGTCCTGCGCGTAGAGGTTCACATTGCTCTCGATGGAGAGCATATCCATATTCGCGTCCCAGAGGGACTCGATTGTGCCGACATCCTTCCAATAGCCCTGGAACCGGTAGGCGCTCAGCCGCTCGCCCGCGCCCAGCATGGTTGGGATAATATTTTTTCCAAAATCATTTTGACTGAGCTCGTCCGCCTCGTCGGCGATCAGGTATTTGCGCAGCTTGCTCCATGTGAAGATATAGATGCCCATCGACGCGAGGTTGGACTTGGGGATTTTGGGCTTCTCCTCAAATTCATATACGTAGTCCTCCTCATCGACGTTCATAATGCCGAAGCGGGACGCCTCTTCGCGCGGCACCTCCAAAACAGCGATGGTACAGTCGGCCTGCCGCTCCTTGTGATGCTGCAACATCTTCACATAATTCATCTTATACACATGGTCGCCCGAGAGTATAACCACATAGGCGGGATCATAGCGCTCGATAAAGCTCATATTCTGGTAGATGGCATTGGCAGTGCCTTTGTACCACGTCCCCTTCTCCCCTTCCTGCATGTAAGGCGGGAGGATGTGCACGCCGCCGTAAGAGCGGTCCAGATCCCAGGGCTGACCGTTCCCGATATAATCGTTGAGCTCCAGGGGCTGGTATTGTGTGAGCACGCCGACGGTGTCAATGCCGGAATTGACGCAGTTGGACAGAGGGAAATCAATGATGCGGTATTTCCCGCCGAACGGGACGGCGGGCTTCGGGACACGGGATGTCAGGGCGTGCAGCCGACTGCCCTGACCGCCTGCCAAAAGCATGGCGACAATTTCTTTCTTCATAAGATTCACCTCATGGACAGCTATAATAGCGTATATTTATCGTGAAAAGCGCAGGAACATCAGTGCCCGACTTTTCCCTTTGCGGCGCGGCGCGGCGGGAAGCGCCGTGTGCAGGTGAGCACCACCGCGCTCATGGGCGGCACATCCACCACAATGGACTGCTCCTGCTGGTGACAGGGAACATAGTCCGACTTGAGCGGCTCCTTGTCGCCAAAGCCCGCACCGCCGAATGCGATGTCATCGGTATTAAACAGCACCTCATACCGTCCGGGAGACGGCACGCCGACGCGGTAGCCCGCGCGGTGGACGGGTGAGAAATTACACAGCACAAGCAGGGCGTGCCCCTTCTTGTCCCGCCGCAGGAAAATCACGCAGTTGCCTTGCGCGTCGTCCGAACAGACCCACGCAAAGCCCTCCCATGAAAAGTCCTGTTCCCACAGGGCTTTCTGCGCGAGGTAGAACATATTTGCCTGCTGGAAAAAGTGCTGCAGCACCAGATGCGGAGAGTGTTCCTCCTCAAGCAGGTGCCAGTCGAGCGACTGCGCGTAGTTCCATTCGTTGCGCTGCCCGAACTCGCTGCCCATCATAAGCAGCTTTTTGCCGGGGTGTGTGAGCATATAGGAATAAAAGACGCGCACACCGGCGAATTTTTCCGCATCTGTCTCACCGGGCATTTTATGAAGCAGCGACCCTTTCATATGCACGATTTCATCGTGGGAGAGGGGGAGAATGTAATTTTCCGAAAAGGCATATAACAGAGAAAAGGTGATGTCCTTGTGGTTGTGCTGACGGAAATAGGGGTCCAGCTTGACATAGTGCAAAATGTCGTTCATCCAGCCCATATTCCACTTGAGGTTAAAGCCAAGTCCCCCGCCGCTGACCGGATGCGTGACCATGGGCCACGCGGTCGACTCCTCCGCGATCATCAGCACATCGGGGTGTCCGGCAAAGACCACGGTGTTCAGGTTGCGCAGAAAGGAGATGACCTCCAGATTCTCGTGCCCGCCGTATTTGTTGGGCACCCACTCCCCTGCTTTGCGGCTGTAGTCCAGATAGAGCATGGAGGCGACCGCGTCGACGCGCAGTCCGTCAATGTGAAAGCGCTCAATCCAGAACAGTGCGGAGGAGGTGAGAAAGCAGCGCACCTCATTACGCCTGAAGTCAAACACGCGCGTGCCCCATTCTGCGTGCTCCCCTATGCGGGGATCGCCGTACTCATAGCAGGGCGTACCGTCAAATTCGTACAGGCCGAAGGCGTCCTTGGGAAAGTGGGCCGGCACCCAGTCCATAATCACGCCGATGCCCGCCTGATGCAGCGCATCCACCAGATACATGAAATCGTGGGGCGTCCCGAACCGGGAGGTAGCGGCGAAATATCCCGTACACTGGTAGCCCCATGAGGCGTCGAGCGGGTGTTCGGTCACGGGCATAAGCTCCACGTGCGTAAACCCCATTTCCTTCACGTAGGGCACAAGATATGTAGCAATATCACGGTAGGAGAGCATCTCACCGTCGCCGGTGCGCCGCCAGGAGCCGAGGTGCACCTCGTACACATTGAGCGGATTTGCATAGGTGAGATTGTCGCGCCGCCAGTGGAGCCAGCCCTCGTCGCCCCACACATAGCCGGAGAGGTCATAAAGCTTGGAGGCGTTGTTGGGCCTGGTCTCCGCGTGGAAGGCGTAGGGGTCGGCTTTGGCGAGCGTACTCCCCTGTGCGGTGCGGATGGCATATTTGTAGGTTTCAAACTGCTGTAAGTCTGAAATGAAGCGCTCCCAAACACCGCCGTGCAGGCGTTTCATCGGATGCGCCGCGTCATCCCATTCGTTAAAACTGCCGATGACCGACACACCCTCGGCGTGCGGTGCCCAGACACGAAATACATAGCCGTCCTGCCCGTCTTGCGCCGCCGGATGCGACCCGAGATACTCCTGCGCGCGAACAGACCGTCCCTGCAAAAAGTCGTCAAGTTCCGTGGGGATACGGGGTGATAGCTGTGTTATGTTCACTGGCATCCTCTCCTTGTTCGCCAATATGCCCAAAGAATCGGCGGTGTGGCGCGCCTAAATCTTGTGCTATTCGACAGAATTTTAACAATAAAAAGAATTCCCATTTGTGTAAATTATAGAACATTTATCACCTTTCGTCAAGTAAATCGTGAAAACTCCATTTGGCGAAAAAATGCGAATAATTGCTTACATTTTTATACAATATGTTCATATAATAGTAAAACAGAGCGTGAAGGGAAGAAAAAAAGCTGAAACAATCCACATAAAGGTAAAAAAGATTCGGCACCTTTCATGGGCGATCCTGCACAAGAAAGGTGTCGACATATTAGATGATTCGTAAATAACTTACTTTAAGGTGCGCTCTCCCCCCTGCCGGGCAGGTCGCGGAAGGATTCCTCCAGTTGGGCGAATGCATGCAAGAAGGCGGCGCGCTGCGTCTCATAGCCGGTCTCACCGAGCGCGAGCAGCGCGCGGCCGAGCATGAGAGAGAGCTCCAGACCGAGGGTCCGGTCAAAATACATGCCCTCCTGATTATAGTACTGGGCGGTTTCACTCAGCTCACGGGCACCAACATAATCGCCGCGCTCCAGCGCGGCGCGGGCGGCATTGGCACCGGCACGCGCCTGCAGGAGATACCCCTCATCCGTGCTCGCGGCGGTGGGCGCGGCATTCAGCAGAGACAGGCACTGGACCCACTGTCCGGTACGGAACGCGGCGCGCGCCTCGTCCAGCCCGTCGGCGGCGGAGCCGTCCGAGAGAAGACTGCCGGAGAGGAAGTGGCTTGTCGGCAGATCCAGCGCACCCGCCAGATACTCCAGTGTGCGCACCGACGGCATGGCGCTGTCGTGTTCAATTTTGGAGAGCATGTTGCGCGTGATGTAGTCGCCGACCAGCTCTTTCTGCGTCATGCCGCGCTCCAGCCGCGCGGTTTTAATCTTCTGCCCCAGTGTCATAGGAACCTCCCTTTGCCGCATGTTCATCATAATACGTTCAGTTTAGCACGGAATACGGCGGGACGCAATAAAAGACGCTAAATTGCCCGCACGTACTCCTGGCACAGGACAGGGGCCCGGCAGCGTACGGTTTTCGATAAAGGGCATCGTTTGTGCCGACAAACCGCCACGGATGCTCGCTATCCCCATCATCGTGCCATCGTGGCAGACAATAGAAGACGGCATCCGTGGCGGTTGTGAAAAACAAGGACAAGTTTTAACAGAACAAGCTCTCCAGCAGGTTACCGAATATCCCGGGTACGGTGATACGCTCCACCGCCTCGTCGGCACAGACGGGCAGGCGCTGCACCTCTTCCCCGCCAACGTATACAACCAGCTCACCGACCTTTTGTCCGGCTTCCACAGGCGCTTCCAGATTACTGCTCAGGTGAAATTCGGTATTGACGGAACCAGCGTCGGCCTTACTCACCAGAAGCCGGCCCTGTGAAGAGAGCACGGGCTGCACCTGCTTTTTCTCGCCGAGCAGGACGTCAATGGGCGGCAGGGCCTGTTTGGGGGTGATACTGACAAGGGTGTAGTTGGAGAACCCGAAGTTCAGCAGGTTTTGCGCGCTTGTAAAGCGGGCGTCGGAGGTTGGCGATTTCATGACAACGGCGATCAGCTCCATGTCGTCCCGCTCGGCCGTGGCAGAAAGGCAATAGAGCGCCGTATCGGTGGAGCCGGTTTTCAGCCCCGTCGCGCCGTCATAGAAGCGAATCAGGCGGTTGGTATTCGACAGCTGAAAGGCCCCGTCGCGCAGAGAATCGATCCAGATGGTGGTGTAGTCGCGGATGGCGGGGTGGTTCAAGATGAGCTCCCTGCTCATGAGCGCGATATCGTAGGCGGAGGTGACATGCCCGGCGGCGGGCAGTCCGGTACAGTTTAAGAAGGTGGTGTCCGCCATGCCGAGCTGCGCGGCGCGCTCGTTCATCATGGAGACAAAGTGCTCCTCGCTGCCCGCAATGTGTTCCGCCAGCGCCACGGCGGCGTCATTGCCTGAGACGACCACGACCGCCTTGAGCATGTCGTGCACCGTCATCTGCTCGTTTTCCTTGAGATAGACCTGCGAGCCGCCCATGGATACCGCGTGCGCCGATGCGGTCACGACGTCGTCGAGGGAGAGCGTGCCGTTGTCGATGGCCTCCATAACCAGCAGAATCGTCATAACCTTCGTCACGCTGGCGGGCTCCAGCTTTTCGTGTACATTGTTCTCATAGAGAACGGCTCCGCTCTCTTTTTCCATCAAAATTGCGGACGTGGCGTCCACCGCTACAGACGGTGTACTGCTTTGCGCGTTGCCCTCCGCCGCCGCGGGGACGATGAGCAGCGCGGCGGCGAGGACAGCCGTGATCAGCTTTTTCATAGTGCAATTCCTCCATGTCTTGGATGAGAAGATGATAGTAAGAGGATGTGAGTTTTTCCGCGTTCTATACCGTCAGATCAGAAAAACTGTGATTGAAGTTTGCGATGATTTCTGATAAACTGGATAGAATAGCAATAGAAATCGGGTGTTTTTCCGGCATGGATGATTCCAAATGGAAACGGGTGTGAATATCTATGAAGACAATTACGGTGATCGTGACAGGCGGCATGTCACGCCGCATGGGGCGCGATAAAGGGAACATAGTCTTTGAGGGGAACGAGACCATGCTCTCCCGCCTCATCCGGCAGTATACGGATCTGTTTGACGGGCTCTATATCTCCGTCAATCAGACGGGTCGGTTTGCCACCGGGGGCGTCCCTGAGCTGGTGGATCTTCATCCTGGCAAGGGCCCTATGGCCGGGCTGGAGGCGGCCTTCTCCAAGACCGACGCCGCGCAGGTATTCCTGACCGCGGTGGATCTGCCCTTCGGCGAGCCTGCGCTTGCGCAACGCCTGCTGGAGCTGAAGGGCGACGCCGCCGCCTGCGTAATTCAGCGTGCCGACGGACGGCCCGAATCCCTGTTTGCGGTGTATGACCGCGCATGCCTCCCGCACGTGACGGCCTGCCTTGAGGCGGGGCAGTTTGCGTTCCGCGCGCTCTTTGACAGGGTTCCTGTGCGCTATGTACAGGAGGCGGAGCTGGCGGAGTTTCCCCTTGACCATGTGCTGCTCAACGTCAACCGCCCCGTCGATCTGGAGCAGGCCATGCGGGAGCGGGAGACTGCCGCGCACCTGACGTTCCGGCGGGCCGTGCATTGACAGGTGCCGGGATGAAGAAACACGTACTTATTTTTGCGCTCCTCTTTGCGCTCATCGCGCCCCTCGCGGCCTGCACCGGGCAGAGTGATGCGGCAACCGACGATTGGAGCGCGATTGCGGAACGCGGCACACTGCGGATCGGCGTGACGGAAGACGCACCGCTGGTGTATACCGGGGATGACGGAACGCTCACCGGCTTTGATGTCGAGCTTGCCGTGGCTGCGTGCAGCAAGCTGGGACTGGAGCCGACGTTTGTGCCGGTCGGCGCGGACAGCCTGGAACTGCTTCTGCAGGGCCAGATCGACTGTATCTGGAGCGGCGTGGCTACGGAGGATGCAGCATGGGCGCAGGCAACGTGCTCTCTGCCGTTTCGCAAGAGTACACAGGTGCTGATCATGCGCGCGGATCTACCGGAGGCGGACGGAGGCACGTGGTATCTGCCGGGCAAGAACGTCTGCGCGCAGGCGGGTTCCGACGGTGAATATGCTCTCAGCACCAATCCCGATCTTATGCAGGCGCGGTATCTCCCCAGGGATACGCAGGACGAATGCCTTTCGGCGGTCGCCAGTGAGGAAGCCGACGGCGCTGTGGTTGACATAAAAACCGCGCAGATGATGCGGCTTTCCGGGATGGATTTTTCCAGTCTGGCGGTTTATGGCGAGCCTATTGCGCAGCGCAGTTACTGCGTAGCCTGTCGTCAGGACTCCGCCCTGGCGGCGCAGCTCAACGACGCCCTGGTGCAGCTGAGCCGCGAGAATACGCTGCAGCAGCTGGGGAAAACTTACGGCGTGGAGGTCGTGGTGGAATAGATCTGTGCCCCCCTCTATAAGAAGTACAGGTAAACATATCGCCCCCCGGTCACGCACTGAACAGAAAAACGCTGCCGACATGCATCACGCATGCCGGCAGCGTTTTTCTTGATACGATTGCTTGATTTACACCCGCACAATATAATCCGCCTTACGCGGCGCGGCGCTCGGCTGGGGGCAATCGGGATAGCCAAGCGCAATGGAGCTCACACCGCGCATGGTTTCCGGCAGGCCCCATTTTTTCAGGAGCGCCTTCCCTTCCGCCGACTCAAACATCTCTTTGGAGCGGTGAATCCAGCACGCGCCAAGCCCGACCGCATAGGCCGCATTCAGCAGATTCCCGCCCACCAGCGCGCCGTCAACATCGGGCACATAGCCATCTGCGGGGACAAGCACCAGCAGGTTGGTCTGCGCGCCAGAATACGGATGGGGCGCCTTCTCATTGGTGAGCACTTTTGCGTTCATGGCATCCAGCTGCGCCACGGTATTCGCGTCCTGCACCGCCACGATAACCGGTGCCTGGGTTCCGGCTGCGGTGGGTGCGTATGTCCCGGCCTCCAGCACGGCGTTCAAATCGGCCTCAGACACCTGCTCCTGCTTAAACTTACGAATCGACCTGCGGTTTTTTAATACTTCCAACGCTTCCTGCTTCATGTTTAGAGACACCCCAATCATTTTATTTGTAGTTATACGCGCTACAAAGAGAATAGCACCTTTTCACTGTAGTGTCAATAGCTACAATTGACTTTTTTTCGTATCTGCTGTAACATATAGTCAAGGAGGATGCGACATGCGAATGAGCACCCAGTTTACAGTGTCGGTGCAGATGCTGATGCTGATTATGGTTTTCAATGATCAGAAAATGACCAGCGAAATGCTTTCGGCCAGCACAGGCGGCAATCCCGTTATGATACGGCAGCTGTTTGGGAAGCTGAAGGATGCGGGCATTCTGCATATTTCGACCGGCAAAGGAGCCACTGCGCTTGCCAAAGACCCGGCGGAGATTTCCTTGTGGGATGTCTATATGGCGGTGGAAGGATATTGCGCAAGCGAGCTATTTAAATTTCACCCCAACATATCTGAGGGCTGCCAGATTGGGCGGTTCTTTAAAGATATTTTAAGCGTCCATCTGGACGAGGCGGTACAGGCGATGGCCGGAAAAATGTCCAAAATTTCCCTCGCCCAGCTCTTAGCGGAATGGGAGGTATGCCAGCACACAGGGCAGGATGAATGCGTGCGATAAAAAAGCAAATCAGTGGGGTGCCGCAAAATGCGGCACCCCACTGCGCGCGGAGGAGCAAAATGGCATTTACGCCATCATATCAATCACAACTTTAATATTGTCTACAAGATGCCTGCCCTGCGCAATATAATCCGCAGCGCCGCGCAGGGGGACGGTATCGGTAATCAGCATGCTGATCAGGCCGGGGTTGGCCTCAATGATCTGCATCGCCTTGATAAAGCCACCGGTGCTGCCGTTACTGGCGTGGATGGTGAGCGACTTCTTGACGATCTCCCCAAAGTCTACGGTGGCCTCGTGCTGGTGCCCGAGCAGGACAACGTGCCCGGCCGGGGCCGCGATGCGCGCGCAGGCCTGCAGCGTCGGGGTGGCACCCGCCGCCTCAACCACAAGGTCAAAGCTCCCCTCAAGCGCATCGGTGCTGCTACAGGTTGTGACGTTGTCAAGCCCGAAACGCTTCACCATTTCCAGCTTGTTTTCCGCCATATCCACCATGACGATCTCCCGTATGGGGAACTCGGAGAGCGCAAGCATGGACAGCAGTCCAATGCCGCCCGCACCCAGAACAGCGGCGCGCTCCACGCGATTTAAAAAGCTGTTGGGCACCCGTTTGAGAATACCGTTTGCCGCGACAGCGGTCGGCTCGGTGAGAACGAAGGGCTTGCAGTCGGCCTCTCCGCAGGGGCATTTATAGATATGGCGGCGCTTGACGGTGATATAATTGGCACAGCCGCCGTCCACGGTGATCCCGCGCTTTTCAATCACCTCACAGTGATTGCGGTTGAGCGCACAGGCGGGACACTTTCCACAGTACAGAGAGCAGTCGCCCGTCACATAATCGCCCGGCTCCAGATCCTCTACCCCGCGTCCGCACGCCAATACCTGCCCGATCCACTCGTGGCCGAGTATGATGGGATAATTGTGGGGCGCGGTGTAGGTTCCGGCGTAAAGCTTGCCGTCCGAGCCGCACAGGGCGACATACCAAACCTGAATGAGCACCTCGTCAGCGCCGGGCACAGGCATGGGGCGCTCCTCAAGCGCAATATCCCCGGGGCGGCGTATCACAAGAGCACAGTTTTTGTCCATGGAGCATCCCTCCTAAATATGCGCAGACAAGAAATGAATACTGTTACAGGGCCAACAGGTAACTGCGGCTGCGGTCGAGGGCATCCTGATACTGCTGGTCGTGGTTGTGCAGCTCCACACTGACATAATGCGCATAGTTTGCGGCATTGATCATGCCGACAATCCGCTTAAAATCAATATCCCCGTCGCCCGGGATCTCGTGGAAGTGGACGTGGCCCTTGATGTCCTCAATGTGGATGTGCCGGGTATAGGGCAGGGCGGCCTCCACCGCCGCGTAGCAGTCTTCCTCATACTGGCTGCAAAAGACATGCCCGATATCCAGATTCAGCCGCACCTTGGGATTGTTGATGGCGTTGAGCATCTCAATGGCTATGGTAGTTGTCCCGACGTAGAACCCAGGCTCCGGCTCCAGCGCCAGAACGGTGTCGTTGCCCAGCAGCGGGATCAGGAAGTTAAGCCCCTCCAGCATGAAGTAACTCGCCTCCGGATCCGTCATGGATTCCGGCTGGATGCCGCTGTTGAGGTTGACGGTCGGGCAGCCGAGCATCTGCGCCATTTCAATACAGCGCTTGGCCACCTCCGTACGCGCGCAACGGCCCTTTTTGTCGGTGGAAAGGAAGGACGGCTCGTACGGCGGATCACCCAAAACCGTCGGCCCGCCCGCCGCGACGCAGGCGATTGCAAGGCCGATGTCTTCACAGACCTTTTTCACCTCAAGAATCTGCTCTTTTGTGCTTCTGTAGGGGTGCAGATGGGTATCGTTGACAGACAGCTCTACCCCGTCATACCCGGCGGCACGCACCATGCGTACCGCCTCAATGACGTGAAAGTTGCGCAGTGTGGTGGCGTTAAAGGCCAGTTTCATACAATTCCCTCTCCTCTGTTTTGATTAATTTATATGTTCATCGACTTTGGCATTGTGCTCGCGCAGCGCCTGGCGGACAATCTCCTCATCGACACATATCTGGTAGTCTCCGTCGGGGTTGAGGCATGTTCCGATCTTCTCAAGGATGACGTACTTGACGCCCTTCACGGTCTTCTTATTGTCGGCGAGAATGGTTTCCATAATATCGTCCACGGAGATATTCTCCGGGATTTTCAGGTCAATGCGCAGATACTTGCCGAACAGCTCATAGTGCAGATCGACTTCCTCCTGCGACATATAGCCGAGCTTGTGGGAGATTTCCGCCGCAATGCACATCCCCTTGGCGACGGCGATACCGTGTGGGATCTTGCCGTCGGAGAAGAACTCAATGGCGTGGCCGAAGGTATGGCCGTACTCAAGCGCCATGGCAAAGTGCTTTTCGGAGGGATCCTGCTCCAGAATTTCCAGCTTGGAGCAAATGACATTGTACGCAAGCTCGGTGAGGCTGCGGGGATCCATATGGTCGAGGTCCGTGTTCTCCAGAACGTCCTGATAGTAGGGCAGCAGCGAGGCGTCGTTGATAAACGCGTTTTTGATGCCCTCTGCAATGGCGGACTTGCGTCCGGCAAGGCTCTCTGTCTGGAGGAACTGGGTGTCGCCAAAGAGGAAGATAGGTGCATAGTACGTGCCGTACTGGTTTTTGCCGTGTTTGCCGTTGACCGCCTGCTTGTTGCTCAGGCAGCTATCGGTCACGCCCATAAAGGTGGTGGGCATCTCGACATAGCGGATACCGCGGAAGATGAGCGCGGAGGCAAGGCCGACCACGTTTGTAAGGCAGCCGCCGCCAAAGCCAATGACGATGGAGCCCTTGGTGATAAATTCTCCGACCAGCGTATCACAGAGATGTTCCAGCGTGGTGAAGGATTTATCGTGCTCACTGTCGGGAATGGTGAGTACCTTGTGGTTGATGCCCTTGCGCTTGAACATATCGGTAATCTTGCCGCCGTACAGATTGTTCAGCACGTCGTTTGTGACAAAGAAGACACAGTCAAACGTCGCGTCAATCAGCAGATCGCCCAGCTTGTCGAGAATGTCGTTTCCAAAATAGTAAGTCGGGTCCGGGGAGAGGAATGTCTTAAAGCTGATCATATTACCGGGTGCAAAATCCACGTTTGCCGGTGCGATGCGTTCTCTATCATACATAATATTCGATCTCATGATAATAACCTCCAAATTCGTGATTATGATCATCACGATTATTCTAATTGAGATTATACTACGTTAAAACTTGAAATCAATTGACAAATTTCACGTTAATCATTTCAGTTTTTTATGCAAATAGCCAAACCGCCCGGTATATTTATCGGGCGGTTTTTCGCTATTTGCACAAGACCGAACGGTAAGTGGCTCTGCCGCAACAGGTTACGCCTACATAAGCAGATCCATGCCTTTGACCAGATGGACCTGCCCGGAGCTGTTTGCCAGCTCCTGAATGGGGGCGGAAAAATCCTGATTGCTAAAAAAGAAATAGCTGATATCCTTATAGCAGCGCAAATCCTCAATGGCAGCGCATTTTTTCACCAACAGGCCGAAGGCGTCCGCCGGCACGACCTCCCCTTCCGGCAGATAGAAGCAGTCGGCGACAATCAGGCGCTGGTTGTCCTCGTCAACGGCGATGATGTCGATGGGGCAGACATTGTCGCTGTTCCAATAAGAGCCGATCCGGGTCGGCTTGAACGGAATCTCGCCCTTGGCGCAGAAATCCTCCAGAAGCTCAGTACAGATTTTCACATACGCCGGAAGCACAAGGTTCTGCACATAGGTCTTTTCCAGCAGCTCGCGTACCACTGCGGTATTCCCGCGGTCGGCACGACCTCCCCTTCCGGCAGATAGAAGCAGTCGGCGACAATCAGGCGCTGG
>JAJBUC010000051.1 GCA_020860545.1 Oscillospiraceae bacterium
CGGGAGGTTAACCGCACCCCGGCCGAGGTTGTGTTTGTACTGCCTAACAATAAATATATTATTATGGCCGCAGATCAGTGTGTGCATATGGTGCGGGAAAAGCAGGTGATTGTCATCCCCACCCGCTCGGTGCCACAGGGGATTTCGGCGCTCATCGTGCTCGACCCCGACGCGACCATTGTGGAAAATGAGACCGCGATGCGCAATGCGATGGAGCGGGTGAAAACCAGTGAAATTACCTATGCCGCCCGCGATTCCGATTTTGACGGCGTAGCCATCAAGCAGGGGGATTACCTTGCCCTGACGGAGCAGCAGCTCTTCGGTACCGACCGGGATTTGAAGCATCTGCTCAAAACCCTGGCCCAAGCTGCGCCACAGCAGGAGGCTGAGTTTATCAACATCTTCTATGGTGAGGATATCACGGAAAAGCAGGCGCAGCAGGCGCTGGAGATTTTTACGAAATCCTGCCCCAACGCCGATGTATCCCTGCACGCGGGCGGGCAGCCCGTCTACTATTATACGATCTCTGCGGAGTAATTTGTAAAGGAGCCGGATAGTATGGTCAGAGTTGTCGCACCGTTTTACCTAAAGCCGGGTATGCTGGATCAATTCATGGAAACCGCCGCCCCTCTTATTACGGAGACGAGGAAAGAGGCGGGGTGTATCACCTATGAACTCGCGCAGTCGGCGAACGACCCGCAGGTGCTGGTGATGCTGGAAGCGTGGGAGACGCAGGGGGCGCTTGACACACATGTAAAAAGCGCGCATTTTACCGCTATTGTTCCCAAACTGAAGGCGCTGTGCACCGATAACGGAGCAGAAACGGCGTTATATACCAAGCTGCTATGAGCTGTGAGCAATGCCGGTTGAATCATGCGGTTCAATCGGCATCTCTCTAGCGATACCTGTCAGGAGGACGTTATGGACAAGATACAGATGCATACCCCCCTTGTTGAGATGGATGGGGACGAGATGACCCGGGTCATCTGGAAGGATATTAAAGATGAGTTGCTCTCCCCTTTTGTGGCGCTCAATACCGTCTACTTTGATCTCGGGCTTGCGGAGCGGGAGCGGACCAAGGATCAGATCACCGTGGAGGCGGCCAACGCCGCCCGGGAATACGGTGTTGCGGTAAAATGCGCGACCATTACGCCCAATGCCCAGCGCATGGAGGAATACAAGCTCACGGAGATGTGGAAATCTCCCAACGGCACCATCCGCTCCATTATGGACGGGACGGTTTTTCGCGCGCCGATTATGGTGGAGGGCATTTCGCCGGTGGTGAAAAACTGGAAGGAGCCCATCACCATCGCCCGCCACGCGTACGGCGATGTCTACCGAGCCACTGAATACCGTGTGCCGGGACCGGGCAAGGCGGAGCTGCTGTTCACGGGGGCGGACGGGACAAGCTTCCGTCAGGCCATCTATGACTTTGAATGCGCGGGTGTGCTGCAGGGGCAGTACAATAAAGACAGCTCCATTGTCTCCTTTGCCCATGCCTGCTTTCAGTATGCCGCAGACACGCGGCAAGACCTGTGGTTTTCCACCAAGGATACCATCTCGAAGCAATACGACCATACATTTAAGGATATTTTTGAGGAAATTTTTGAAACAGAGTACCGCGCGCGCTTTGCGGAGCTGGGCATTACATATTTTTATACGCTCATCGACGACGCGGTGGCGCGTGTCATTCGCAGCAAGGGCGGCTTTATCTGGGCGTGCAAAAACTATGACGGCGATGTGATGAGCGATATGGTCTCCACCGCATTCGGGTCGCTTGCGATGATGACCTCGGTACTTGTCTCGCCGGACGGAAAGTATGAGTTTGAAGCGGCGCACGGCACGGTCACGCGCCACTACTACCGCTATCTGGAGGGGGAGCAACCCTCCACCAACCCCATGGCGACCATCTTCGCGTGGAGCGGCGCGCTCAAAAAACGGGGCGAGCTCGATGGCAACGCGCCGCTGGTGCGGTTTGGCGAGAAGCTGGAGCAGGCGTCCATTGCCACCATCGCCGCCGGTATCATGACAAAAGATCTGGCGGGGCTCTGGGAAAAGGCGGAGCCGGTACAGGTTGTTGCGACCGTCCAATTCCTCCGGGAAATCCGCACGCGGCTGGAGACGCTGCTGGGCGGATAAAATACAGGCCTGTTGCCGAGCGGCAACAGGCCTGTATCACAATGCTAGCCGATTTTCTCCAGTGAGAGCGTGGCACCGACGCCATGTTGCAGGGTGACGACCTCCGGCGTCTCATGGAAGAGCTGCAGGGACAAGCTGTCCCCGGCACCCAGGTAGAGGAAAGCTTCCAGCATGTATTGGGTGCGGGGCGCGGATGCTGCGAGTACCGTCGCGTCAACCTCCGAGCCGTTCACCGTGATACGGCTGGAGGCAAGCGTGGGCGCTGCGGTGCTGATATAGTACGCCAGCCGGTAGACACCGGGAATCTGTATGTGCAGCGCCGTGCCGGCCGGGTTTGCCGTGATCCCCTGAGAAAAAACCTGAAATTCCGGTAGCGCGAGATCCGTACCGCTGGAGAGAACCGTGAGCGGAGCGGCATTTTTACCGGCTGTGCCGATAAACGCGTAGACCGGGGCAAAAGGCTCCGGTGTATAGGGCGGCAGTCGACAGAATGAATAGCAGTTCAAAAACAGCCCTCCCTTTTTTAAATGTATATTGGTTTCTCCGCCCCATCCTATGCCGGACAGGCGGCGCGGGTGCGAAAGTATTTTTCCCGAAACAGGGAACCTTTTGGCGGGCACACCGTCTAAGCAGATGAAACAATAATTGAGGAGATGATTCTAATGAAAAAAGTGATCGCAGCGGCACTGTCCCTTGCCCTTCTGGTAAGCGGTGCCACTTTTGCGGCGGATACTGAAATCCAGCTGACCGAGGGCCCGGGAACAGTAGATATTGGCCAGCTTTTGGGTGACGGGACGGTTACGATTAACGGGGAGAAGGTACGCATTTCATCCCTTGCAAGTGATAGTCTGGTATGCAAAAGCGGTCCGATTCAGTTCACTGAGGAGGCGACGCCGCGTATTATCCTGATGAAAACCGGTACGGATGGAGACGAGGCGGAGCTGGTGCTGAACACGGATGAGAACACGCTGGTACTCGACGCGACGACGGGTGACCCAGCTGACCTTGCAAGCCTTCAAGAGGGGGACACGGTCTATGCCTATGTTTCTCCGGTGATGGCGCTTTCCTATCCTGCGCAGAGCTATGCGGCGCTGATTCTGGTCAACATCATACCGGATATGGTGGTGCCGATTTACGCTGAGATCGGCGCTGTGCGCACCAATGATCAGAACACCAATGTGGTGCTGGAGACAGATCAGTCGATTCACCTGACGCTGACGGATGAAACTGAAATTACGCCCTATCTGACCCGCCAGCTGCTCACGAAGGACAACTTTATCCCCGGCATGAAGGTTTTGGCATGGAACACGATTGTCATGGACTCCTACCCGGCTCAGGCGACGCCGTACAAGGTGATCGGCTTTAATACGTCGTACAGCGCGCTGATCAGTGTAGACACGAACGGGGCGATTGCCATCAACGGTGAAACGCTGGACGTGAGCGGCACCTCGCCGTATCTGCAGGCAATGGAGGGGGCGGATACCATGCAGTACATGGTCCCCCTGCGCAAAGCCGCAGAAGTACTTGGCTGTACCGTCACATGGGACGGGGCGTCCAGACACATTACGGTTTCCAGCGGGGAAGAGACCTTATATGCCATTTCTATTGACGCGGAGACGACGGATGACGGGCGCTATCTGACCCATGTCCTCGACGGGAAAACAGGGGTAACCTATATCGACCTCAACGACCTGATTACGCTTCACAACCTGAAATTTGTGCAATAAGCAAGAAACAGACGGGGCTGTTGCAAAATAGCCCGACGAAAAAAAGTAGACGTCAGCGACCCGAAAGGGGTTTGCTAACGTCTACTTTTGCGTTAAGATAAATGCCGAAAATTACCTGCAACACCGCGTCGTATTCAAGCAATACAAGCAGGAAGCCGAAAAATCCCTGCCGCGTTTGTTTTCATTAGCTTTGGGCTTTATCGTTGATTATTTCGTCCTCATCACCGTTTTAACATTTTCTCCAAAGAGCCTACATGAAGCAAATTCACGTTTTCAAATTTCCCTTTATAGAATGTGCCCCAGTTATTGAACACACAGGGCAATTCCTTTGCCTTTTGTAGTGTATCGACCATGATAAAATCTGCTGGAACGCCGTGCTCATCACAATAGGATTTTATCTTTTCTACATTTTGAGGGATAAAAGGACATTGCATATCGTAGTAAATGGTCAGTGTCTTACTCTCAATGCTCATTTTCTTTGCATTTTCCCCGAATTTTGGCGTTGTTCCGTCAAAGGAAAGTGCCAACAATTCATACCCGTTATCAGTAGTGTCAACTGCTTCAAATCCAAATTTTTTAGCAAATTCTTGACTGGAAAGCCACGCCTTTTGCTTTTTTGCGCCCAGCATACAAACGCCGGATTTACCACTCGATTTTGCATCTGCCAAGCAATACTCCATTAGCGCCTTCCCATACCCGCTTCCTTTCGGACTGCCAGAAACCCATAGGCAGTAAATATAAATATAATTGTCACCGATTATGGGAACCCAAGCCAACTCAAGGGGAGCATATTCAATAAAAACCGTAGCCTTTGCATTTAGCTTACGAAAAACATGACCTTCCTTTAGCCGCCCTGAAAGCCATTCGCGTTTTGCGTCTATACCCGGATGTGCCTTTTTGCTGCGGATGATACAACATAAATGTTCATCGTCAAGGTTTTCTGTTGTCAAGTTTACAAAATCAATCATCATTCACCCCGCTTTTAATTTAGAAGATAAAATATCCAATGAATGTCCCGCTATTGATAGCCCCTTTTTCTTTGCCCATGTTATAGCAAATCTTTATTTCTCAACAGAGATAAATGGGGGGAATTTATCGGCTTTGAGAATATTTTAGATTGGAAAAAGCTGTTTGGTCAGAGTATACTCCCTGCAATCTTCCGCTTTCGAGTTTATAAACCAGTTCTTTTGTATTCAGCGTTCTGCCATTTATATTGGTATCGAGGAAATCAATAATATCTTTTATTACGCTAACACCACCCATTTTAACAGGATTTATATTTCTAAAGCGGATAAGGAAATAGGACGTTTCGCAGCTTAAATTATAGCACATTCACATATCCAGAACAATGAGAACTTCTCCGTCCAGCCATCCGTTCCACCTATCCAGCCAGTCAAGGGGCGAGTAGTATTTTTTCGCAAAGGGCGCGAAAAAATCTCCACGCTCAAGCCCTTGACCGTCTGGATGTTTGCCGTTTCATTGCGCTGCCGAAAACGGAGGACAGGACAAAAAACAAGCCTGTCCTCCGCTTCCGTCTGCTCATTTTACTGCAAAACCGGCTCCACTGGTGCGGCGGCTATCGTTCGCTTTTGTGGGGCTACGCGCCCCACGCCCTCGGCTTTATCCAAAGAACAGAAAAATATCATTTCACCCCTTGCAAATTTTCGTTCTGCACTTATTGGCTTTAGCGTATCATTTGAAAAAGCTCTGGGCTAAGTGGCAGAATGGGCGACTCTGCTTTGTTGTGTCTTGTAGAGGGCATTGCTGCCCAAAAAACTTAGAAAACAGGCGTACAGGTGATGAATTTTCAACACCTGCACGCCTGTTTTTCCTGAACTATTTTGCAACAGCCCCGTTTTGCAGGTTAGCAGCGGATATCAAAACTGTTCAGGCCGCCTTAAAAGTTCGCACTCATTGAAGAGGATCGGTGCGGAAGCACTGTTGGCTCCACTCTGGCAGCGCCCGTTCAGGTATCGCCGGGCAATATCAGCGACAGGATAATATCATCGCTGTAGTTGAATCTCCTAAGTATGAATGTTATAATAGCATAAAATGTTTTCTGTGAAAAGCAGGAGGTCAACATGGACGCTCGAAATCAATTGTTTGCTTATAAGCGCCCTTACGACTTGGACCATACAGCTGATTTGTTTGTCTCCGCAATGAAACAAAATATTAATCTCCATAGAGCCAAGTGTCCGGATTATGACAAAATACTTGCGGAGCGGGGCTATCAAACCGATTGCCTGAAAACCGAACAAGATTTGAAATTCATTCCGCCGATCCCTACTATGTTTTATAAAGCACATACGCTATCCTCTGTTCCCGATCAAAAGATGGTTATAAAATCAACGACATCCGGGACCAAAGGGACGCCAACAAAAGTGGGGCTTGACCTTCCGACGTGCTATTATGGGGCGCTGATGCTGCTGCGTATTTTATCGTATTACAAGCTCTTTTCTGTCGTCCCAACCAATTATATTATTCTGGGGTATCAGCCAAGTAAGCACAATAAAATGGGTGCGGTCAAAACAGCGTATGGTGCGACCTTCCTTGCCCCTGCCCTCCATAGGGAGTATGCGCTGAAAGATACCGGAAGCAGTTATCGGTTAAATATTGAGGGCATTAAAGCACAATTGTTGCGGTATCAGAGATTAAAACTACCGGTGAGGTTCATTGGATTCCCTGCCTATCTTTCCTTCTTGATTCAAACTTTGCGGGAAAATAATATAAAGCTGAAATTAAATCCTCACTCGAAAATTTTACTTGGCGGCGGCTGGAAACAGTTTTTATCAGAAGAAGTGGATAAAGAAGCGCTGTATCAAATGGTGGAGGAAACGCTGGGCATAGAGGCGCGCAATGTAAAGGAATTTTTTGCGGTTGTGGAAAGCAACGTGCTGTTCTGCGACTGCAAGCACCACCACTTCCATGTGCCGATTTACGCGCGTGTGATTATCCGAGATCCAAGAACAATGGAACCGGTACCCAACGGTACGCCTGGCCTGTTAAATTTGATCTCACCGCTGGTGAGCAGTATGCCGCTTGGCAGTATTATCACAGACGATATTGCGGTCTTATATGATGGCAAACAGTGCGGATGTGGCATGGAAGCGCCCTATTTTGAAATCCTGGGGCGCGTCGGGATGAAAGAGATTAAAACGTGCGCAGCCGGTGCCGGTGAAGTGTTGCAGGGGGAGCGGAGATGAATCTGGTCAATGGGGAAGTCATGTCATCCGACGCGTGTGATGAGGTGCTGGCTACATTAAATAACCGCATCCAAAAGACGTTAGCAAAACCAACGCTTGACCCTGCCGTCGTCATCGCGGCATGCGATACGTTATCTGCCTCCCTGCATGAAAATCAGTATGCACAAACACTGATTGACTATGGCGTATCGGCACAATTCGTCCATGAGTATATCCGTGAGGCAAAAATCATGCTGAGTAAGGAATATTTACGCAGCAAACTGCAGACGGAGCTAGGCGAGAACTATGGCACTTCACAGCAATATAAACCTTCCTTCTATGATGGGACAGTGGACCAGCAGGTTGTGCCATTGGGCGTCCTGTTTCACATAGCGGCGGGGAACGCCGATGGCTTGCCGGTTTTCACCGTGATTGAAGGGCTTTTAACCGGGAACATCAACATACTGAAACTACCGCTCGAAGAAGGCGGACTAACCGTTCAAATCATGCTGGCGTTATTTCGTATCCAACCGCGACTGGCCGAATATGTGTATATCTTTGATTATTCATCCAAAGATATGGAGGTAATGCGGCAGCTGGCTGATTTGGCGGATGCGGTCGTTGTCTGGGGCGGCGACGCCGCGATTCAATCCGTCCGAGAAATGGCAAAACCCAATACGAAAATCATTGAATGGGGCCATAAGATAAGCTTTGCGTACGTGTCGGGAGACGAAATCGCGGATAAAGCGCTGGAAGGCATTGCACAAAACATTTGCCAGACCAATCAATTGCTGTGCAGCTCCTGCCAGGGGATATATATCGATACGGAGCATATGGACGACATTGATCGGTTCTGTAATCGTTTCCTGCCGATTCTGGAGAAGACATGCAGCCTGTATCCCGCCCGGCTGGGGATCGGAATTGAGGCACAGGTCGGACTGCGCCTGTACAATGCATCCATAGAAACCGTTTTCAATGATACGAAAATATGGAGCGGGCAGAATTGCAGCCTGCTTGCATGCACGGATATGACATTACAGACCTCGATTATGTTTCGCAACTGTTGGGTTAAGCGGCTGCCAAGGAAGGAAATCATAGGTACCCTGCGGCCATATAAGAATTATCTGCAGACCATTGGTCTGGTCTGCGAAAAAAGTGAAATGAATGCGCTATCGGAAATTTTCTGGAGGACGGGTGTCGTTCGAATTACGGACGGTGCCCATATGTCAAAAATGTACAATGGTTCCGCGCATGATGGGGAATTCCCGCTGCGCAGATATACAAAAACAGTTGCCTTAGAGCGGTATGAGTGAACGCGCTCAGGCACAGGAGGGCGGCTGTGTCACCGCTGTATCGTCCGGCGTTGCGGATGCGTCCGGGCTATTCGGGTCGGGGATTGTCTGCACATAGATCAGCGGGGGTACTTCATACAGGGGTTCCGTTTCTTCCAGCGGGAAGACGGAGGAAAAATCCCCGGAGAGCAAGGAAAAGAGCAGCCACCCGATGACGCCGCAGAATAACACGGCCCCCAGTACCTTTTTGACCGCGGTCGCGGCGTAAATAACGGAGAACATAACGCCCCATGTTCCGAACACAGAAAGTGTAAGCACCAAAATACATGTACTGAGCACGAAAGTCACATCCTAAACCGGATTTTCGCTTATTGTGCCCGCGCGGGGAGAAGATTATACCTGGCAACAGCTCCACGCAGTAAAACCATTCATTCGCAAACCACACTTCCTTTTTTTCCTGCCGTATGGTACAATGGTCTCCAAGATTGCCGTCTGGCGGCAGGGGAGGCCTGTTCTGTTGGGATATAACTTTTTCGCCTATATCGCCCGTATGCGCTATATCAACCGCTGGGGGCTGATGCGCAATACCTTTCAGGAGAATATTCAGGAGCACTCCCATATGGTAGCGGTCATCGCGCACGCGCTGTGCGTCATCCGGCGGGAGATCTACGGCGGTGACATCGACCCGGGACTCGCCGCCGCCGCAGCGCTCTACCATGACGCACCGGAAATTCTGACGGGGGATCTGCCCACGCCGGTCAAATATCACAATCCGGAGATCCAAAACGCGTACAAACAGGTGGAGTCGTTCTCCGCCGCAAAGCTGCTTGCGATGCTTCCGGTGCAGCTCAGAGAGGCGTATGCCCCACTGCTGTCCGAAGACTGCGGGGAGGACATCCATGCGATTGTGAAGGCCGCCGACAAGCTCTCCGCCTACATTAAATGTATTGAGGAGCGCAAGGCGGGAAACATGGAATTCCAGCAGGCGGAGGAACAGACCTATGCCGTCCTCTGTGAGAGTGATTTGCCGGAGGTAGGCTATTTCATGGAGCATTTCCTGCCGTCGTTTGGCCTGACGCTTGACGAGCTGGAATAATTTGATTTTTGAGAGGAAGAAGTTGCTATGCGTGCAATTGTAACCGTGATTGGGAAAGACCGCGTCGGCATCATTGCCGAGGTTTGCACTTTGCTGTCCGGAGAACAGATCAACGTGTTGGATATCAGCCAGACTGTGATGCAGGAATATTTCACCATGATTATGCTGGTCGATACCGCAAACGCCGCGCTTTCGTTTGCCGAGCTCGCTGCACGTCTCGAGCAGGAGGGGACGGACCGCGCGCTCTCCATCCGCATCCAGCGGGAAGATATCTTTAATGCCATGCACCGGATTTGAGGGGTAGCCGATGTTAAATTCGAACGAAATTCTGTCGACCATTGAGATGATCGACCAGCAGCATCTCGATATCCGCACCATCACCATGGGCATTTCCCTGCTCGACTGCTGCGACGCCAGCGAGGAAACCGCCTGCCGTAAAATTTACGATAAGATCACGGCAAAAGCCGTAAATCTTGTAAAAACAGGGGAGGAGATTGAACGGGAGTTTGGCATACCCATTGTCAACAAGCGTATTTCAGTCACCCCCATCGCGCTCGTGGCGGGGGCATCTGACACCAAGGATTACACGCCGTTTGCGCGGGCACTCGACCGTGCGGCGCAGGAGACGGGGGTCAACTTCATCGGTGGATTTTCCGCGCTTGTCCAGAAGGGGGCGACCGCTGCCGACCGCCTGCTCATCCGCGCCATTCCGGAGGCGCTCGCGCAGACGGAGCGTGTCTGTGCGTCGGTCAACGTGGGCTCCACCCGCGCGGGCATCAATATGAACGCGGTTGCGGCCATGGGGCGGGTGATCAAGACCACCGCCGACCGCACTGCTGAGCGCGGCGGCTGTGGCTGCAGCAAGCTGGTGGTGTTTTGCAACGCCGTGGAGGATAACCCCTTTATGGCGGGTGCCTTCCACGGTGTGGGTGAGGGTGAATGCGTGATCAATGTGGGCGTGTCCGGGCCCGGCGTTGTGTACCACGCGCTGCAGTCGGTCAAGGGCGAGCCCTTTGACGTTGTGGCGGAGACGGTGAAGAAAACCGCCTTCCGCATTACCCGCATGGGTCAGCTCGTCGCGCAGGAAGCGAGCCGCCGTCTGGGTGTGCCCTTCGGCATTGTGGATCTCTCTCTGGCACCCACCCCCGCTGTCGGCGATTCGGTGGCGCGCATTTTAGAGGAGATGGGGCTGGAGGTCTGTGGCACCCACGGGACAACCGCCGCGCTGGCGCTGTTAAATGACGCGGTTAAAAAAGGTGGTGTGATGGCCTCCTCCCACGTCGGCGGGCTTTCCGGTGCGTTTATCCCTGTGAGTGAGGATGAGGGGATGATCGCCGCCGCGCGCGCCGGGGCGCTCACGCTCGATAAGCTGGAGGCTATGACCTGCGTGTGCTCCGTGGGGCTCGATATGGTCGCCGTCCCCGGTGATACCTCCGCCGAGACCATTTCCGCCATCATTGCGGACGAGGCGGCCATCGGTATGGTCAACAGCAAGACAACCGCAGTGCGCATCATCCCTGCACCCGGCACCAAGGTCGGGGACACGGTGGAATTCGGCGGACTGCTCGGCTCCGCGCCCGTTATGCCGGTGCACCCGTTCCATAGCGACGCTTTCATCGCCCGCGGCGGAAGGATCCCCGCGCCGCTGCAGAGCTTGAAGAATTAATAACCTATTTCAAATAACCCCTCAGACCGAGCTTTTCACCAAGTGTAAGCTTTGCGTTCATGGCTAATCACCTATCTTTTTAGAAAGTTTTCGTTACGTTATATCTCTTGAAAATTGCGATTGAGCTTTTTTCTATCACCTGTAAAAGTGTAGTATTTGGGTTTCATATCGTAAAACAGTTCCAAATTGAATGATGCGTTTTGAATTATATCATCAAATAACTCTGCATTCATGCAGTAATGGTTGTCAGCAGGATTATGCCAGAACAGAGTGCTACCACATACCGAGCAAAAGCCGCGCTCGACCTCCTCATCGTTGTAAATAGTAATTCTTTCTTGACCGCGCATGAAAATTACGTTCTCTTTCGGTCCGGGATCGATAGACAGCACCGGCCCTGAGTGCATGCGTCGGCAAGTGTCGCAATGGCAGGTATAGACAAAATCACCGTATTCTTTAATGACAATTTCCACTGCGCCACATACGCAATGTCCATGAATATTGTTCATAACTTTTCTCCCTCGTAGTATTTCCCACTATTATACACCAAAATATCGCTTTAACAAAGCAGTTTTCGCACCAAGCGAGAACTGCTTTTTCATATCTGGGAAAAGCGTCCGTTTTGCACTGGAAACCCATGTAAGAGACATACAGGATAGTTCTTGTTTGACCTTGATGAGATAATCCAGGGCAGAAACACCGCCGAAACCTCTCGACCACCAGTACCATTTGCCGTTGGAAATCTTCAAACTGTCGTGCTCTTTGGTGCAGTAGACATTGCCCGCGACACGTTTGAGGGTACTGTCAATAGTTTTTCGCAAATTGGCCTCTAGTAGGTGAAGGTATTATAG
>JAJBUC010000073.1 GCA_020860545.1 Oscillospiraceae bacterium
TACTTCCTCTTGCATTTTTGGTCAGGAACCGCTATAATTTGTCGTATATAGCAATTATGTAAATTAAAAATCGAAATTTTGACGACGCGTGGAGGTAGGGTTTATGAAATTGCGGCGCACTTGGGGAATGGTTCTGGCTGTCATTATGGCAGTTTCACTGGCAGCGGGTTCCGTATCGGCGGCGACGATGAACGATGTTGCAAGCCATTGGGCGAAGGATGATATTCAGTATCTGGTCGATAAGGGCATCGTAGAAGGTTACAGCGACGGCAGTTTTCGGCCCGACAATAAGATGACCACCTGCGAGGCGCTGCTGTTCTGCTCCCGCACCACCGGTTTGAGCAGTACAACAAAGGCCAGTATCGCCGCCGACTGGAATGCCACGCTCCAGAGTATCCTGCCGGAGACGTTTTATTCCTGGGCTGCGGATGAAATGGCGGTTTGTCTGGAGACCGGAATTATCTCCCTTTCAGAGCTTCAGACCCTGTGTAATCAGGAGCAGCTGGGCAAATCCATCACCCGCGAGGAAACGGTGCGTTACCTCACACGCGCCATGCAGCTCGCGCCGCTCGCGGAGAGCCTGTCCAGCTATGAACTTACGTTTGTGGACACGAACGCCATCTCCCCAACGCTCCAGCGCTATGTCTATGTGCTGAATAACTATGAAATTATCAAGGGCAATGATAAAAACTATTTTTTGCCAGCAGATTCTCTGACCCGCGCGGAAATGGCGACCATGCTGCGCCGCGCGCTTGATTTTATGAGCGAGCAGGGCATTACCGTTGAGCTTTCCGAGTATACAACCTATGCTTGGACGGGTGGTGTGATCACCAGTGTCACAGACGGCTCCTCCGACTCGACGCTGCTGACGCTTGCGAACGAGTTTAGCGGCGAAAAAACGGTTTCTATTCCATCGACCGCACCCATCTATCAGTATAATATTCCCGCTACGTCCAACGACGTGCTGAAAGAAGGACAATATGTCCGCGTCAATCTCGCGTCTGCGTCCGGCGGCGCGGTTTCCGGAGTGCGCATCGGCGGGACGCTCACGAGCTATTCCGGCTCCGTTGTGGACGTTGATACCCGCACCGTCTCAGTGAGCTTGAGCACCGGCGGCGTGGCGCAGTATGATATCGACCGTTTTACTGAAGTGAAGGTGGGCAGCACGGTCGGGGATTACAGCCTGATCGATCCGGACACGGAGTATGCAAACGCTGTATGTCAGGTTGATGCCATGGGGCACCTGGCGATGCTGCAGCTTTCGGGCGGTACCACCCGCGTGGAGGGTATTATCGGCACCACAACGACTACAACCGATGGGCAGTCGGTGCAGGTGACGAGTAAGCGCGGTGTGACGGTCCGCTACACCCTGACAAGCGACAGCGCGGTAACCATCAACGGGGCAAGCGGGACGTTTTCCTCCTCTTACGCCGGGAAATATATCACCCTGCGTATCTCCAACGACACCGGGTATATCACCTCCGCCAGCATAGACACGGCGAGCCAGTATATTCAGGGCAGCCTGAAGAGTATATCCACCTCAAAATCCACTGTGACCGTCACCAACCGCTCGACCGGCACCTCCACAACGTATGACGTCAACTCGTCCGCGCTCTTCTCCTATGAGGATGAGAGCTGCGCGCTGAAGGATCTTTCCACCAATACATTTGTCACCGTGCGTCTCTCCGGCGGTGAGGTCATGCAGCTTGACTCCTACAAGGCGGCCAGTGAGGTTTCAGGCACCATTACGGCCATTCAATACGGCACGACGACCACGATTGACGTGAAAACCGATGACGAATCGGTTGTGAGCCTGACCATCGACATGACCGACCTCCCGGACATCATCCGCGATGATAAGTCAAGCACGATTGATAAGCTGCGCACGGGTGACACCGTTTTCGTCACCCTGCGGTATAATCAGGTTACCGATATCGAGGCCACATCGCAAAGCGCCAATTTCACCGGCACCGTCACAACCATTACCCTCACAACGGAGGGCGTGACCATGGAGGTCAAGCTTTCAAGCGGAGAGACGGAGACCTATAGCCTGACGAGCAATATCTCCGTCACACAGGGCAACAGCACGGTGAATATATACTCCCTTAAGCCCAATGATAAGATTTCTATGGTGATTAACGGCGGAGAGATTAACTCCATTGTGATTGACAAAGCCGCCGTCAGCAACTCGCAGATTACCGGCACTGTGCTTTATACCAATACCAGCAGCAAAACAATCCTGCTTCAGGTGACGGATAACACCGGCAGCGACAGCGTAGTGACCGTCGACGCAAGCGACGCGCAGTACCTGACCACCAGCGGAGGAAGCTTTTCATTCTCCAAGCTGGTTGTGGGCGATGAAATTCAGGCTTACGGAAGCTATGATAACGCGACCTTTGTCGCGACCATGGTGGTACGCTTGTAATATCAGCTATATTAATCGTTTCTCCGGGCAAGCTATAGCGAGGTGATTGATCATGGCCAAGCAAGGCATGAAGCGTCCTGAGTATACGCACACCCAGCCCAGAAACGACGTGCCTCCCGTCCCTGAATTGCAGGGCAAGGCAAAGCGCACAAAGGAAAAGGCAAAGCCGCGCGGATAACTGCAGACACAAATATGGAAAACAGCCCCGCCATTCTGGCGAGGCTGTTATTTGGTGTCGAGGCACGCGCTACCTTTCGCTGCCCGGTATATGGCGGCTCGCCGATTGGTTCGTTGGGGTATTGCTGCCATTGTCAGAGGCGCTTTCCGCCATCGTCTGGGCGCCGTTCGCTTTCTTTTTCCGCACAGATTTTGCATCCAATTGACTATCTTTGGCCATTGTGCTACCTCCTCTACAAATCTTCCAGATCGGCGGCCGGCATGTCATTTTCAATGTTATCACGCGCGAGGTCGGTGTCAATCACAGGATAGATGTTTGAGATTGGCTTATCCATATCGCCGTCAATCACTTCTGGGTGTTTTTTCTTTTTTGGATCCATTGTTATCACCTCAAGGATAGTTTGCCCCAATTCATCGCGGTGATGAATCTGAAATAACGGACATAAACCTTTTTTTCAAAGAGTATATAACAATATATTCAAAAATCGCAGAATGCAGGGGGTATTGTATGGAAGGCAATTCATCAGACGTTCTCGACTTGGAACAGATCAGGGAAACCAATGGAAGTGACGCATGCATCAGTGCATTCGACCATGTGCAGCGAAACGACAAGCAGAAGGCACTGGAGCTGCTCAACGATTTGAAAATGACGTTTTCAACACTTTACGTGCTTTTGCCGAAGATCAGAGATCTGTTGGCGCATTTGAGCACACGGAATGCAACTGCAGTTAAAATCATTGATGAGGTAGCAGAGGGGGTGTTGGGGAGGCATATTGACCTCGCGGTGATCAGTGTCGAGATTTACGAGACATTGCTGTGGATGCTCCAGACAGGCCATCGTGCACATGCGCTTGACAACTTGTTTCACAAAGTAATGGACATCGTGTGCGCTGTTCTGCTTGATACATATGAAGAAAAGCGCGTGCTGCCACTTGTCTGCGACCTCATATTTGCGCGGAAAGAGAAAGGGCAGTGCGTCCATGAGTTGATATGGTCATTCTTTCGCACCAAAGACCCGGAAACACTCAGACTTGTTGCCGGGCGGCTGGAGTCGGAGAACGCGGATACGGATGCATTTGCGCGCCGCCTGCTCAATATGAAGGATGGAGATGGCGGCGGGGACACGGACATACCGACAGACAGAGCCGGTTTCCTGCAATGGCTGGAAAAGAATGAACCGTTTTTGTTTTTTACAGGCTTGGGATACCAATATGCCTCAAGACCGGTCATATGGGGCGTTGACCGCGCAAAAATGGAGGTGGCGCAATGATTACAGTAGCGGGAAAACCGTTTGACGTCACGACACTGGAAAGTGCATTCGAGCGAGCGAGCGTACAGAACCAGCTGCTGGCGCAGATGTCGCAAAGCGGCGTGAACTATGCTTTCGGCGACCTGACTCTGCTGAAATTTGAGCTGAATATGCGCAGTGAAATCGTCAACGCGGCCTATGCGCTCAACGATAGCCGCCTGAATTTTTCTGACTTTCACAACGCCCGATGCAATCCCCGTTATTGGGACAGAACCGCCAACGGCGGGTTCAGCTTGAAGCGCGGGGCGGATTCTGCAGCTGCAATCAATGATATTTTTATAAATGGAGGCAGGTACGCAACCGAGTGCGCCACTGCAATGATGGTTGTGTATTATAAAGCATTACTGGCGGTTTACGGGGCAAAGCTTTTCAATGCAACGTTTCCTCAGATTTATTTAATGAACTGGATCATTCGCGAACCGCTGCTCTATCAGGTGGGGTTGCCGGAAAAGGTAGAAGATATGCTGCTGGGCGACAGGGGATATTTTATGAATTACGATGTGAATCCCCAAACGCCACAATGGCAGGGTGAGAATGTCATCGTACTGCCAAACGGGCTCTACTACGGGCACGGGATTGGTATCACGACCGCAGACGAAATCATTGCGTCTCTCAATGAAAACAGGAGAAGGAACGCGACACACGCAGCATTTTTTACGGATACCGCCGCAAGGCCCGACTTCAAGCGATTGGCGGGCAAGCAAACGGCCGGTGACGCTGTTCCCGCGGCTTCTACAGGCACGCTGGTGTGGAAACCGTTTCCGCCGCCCATCGGCGCGGTATAGTGGATGAAATAATGCATGTGAACATGATATACCCGTCCGGAATATGATAACCGGGGAGGTATATGTATGATATGTAAGCGCAAACAAAGTTTTGCACTGTTTGTTTTGACCGCTTTTATTTTATGTTTTGTATGTGTAATCGTACCAGCAAGCGCTGTTTCTGTCTCAGATGAATCGGAATTCAGCACTGCAATTTCAAATAGTGAATCGACTATTACCATTTCAGCCGACATGACCTTAACATCGACCTATACAATCAACTATGATGTCGAAATTATATCGGATGGTGCCACCATTACCTGGGATGGCGCAGCCAACGGAACCATGTTTTCTGTGACAAGTGGTGCGACACTGACATTGGAGAATACCACTTTGGATGGGAATGGAGCATATATGACGTTGGTCAGTGTGAACGCATCCACATTCGTGATGAATGACGGTGCCGTATTGCAGAATACCTTCAGCAACAGCGCCAACAATGCGGTGAAAAGTACGGACGGCGCATTGGTCATGAACGGCGGACTGATTACCGGCGTCCAGCTAAACTGTGCTGTATATTCCAATGGCGGTACGGTGACGATGGGTGGAACTTCGGCTGTTTCGGGAAACAGCTCCATTGGTGTGGAGTTGGTGGGCGCGACGCTTAACATGACAGGTGAGGCTTTTATTTCTGATAATGAAGCTGCATATGCTGGCATTGGCGTCATGGCCGCGAGCTCGAGTACGGTCAATATGGGCCTGCGTGATGGCGACGCCCCTATTATCACGAACAATTCCAGTACAGCTGCAACGGGCTACGCCGGCGGTATTTTCCTGTCGACCGGGTGTACCTTGAACATGGACTATGATGCGCAGATTACCGACAACACATCCGCGTATTTTTGTGGCGGCGTTGGCTTAGCCGCAGCCGCCCTGAATATGGCTGGCAATGCACGTATCAGCGGCAATACGGCGGCGAACACAGCAGGTGGCGGCGTGTATTCCCAGCAGTCAACGGTTACGATGACAGACAATGCCACAATTTGTGATAACATCGTTTCCGATGATACCGGTATAGGCGGCGGCATCTACCTGAAAACCAGCGGGGACAGCTTGACGATGCGCGGCGCGGCCTCCATCACCGGTAACCAGTCCGGCATGGGCGACGGTGTTTATATCGGGGAAGGGGGCGTGCTCAATCTATCGGAGTCGATCACAATTACGGATGGGCTGTATTTCAATCGCGTAGATGATGTGCCCATCGTTGCCGATGCGTTCGGTGACAGCGCTGTCATTCAGCTGGAGGCCTCCGACTATGTTGCGCAGGCGGATGTCCCGCTGACAGTTGCTGTGGCTGGAACAGGCTATACCATGCAGGATAGTGACTATAACGCCTTGCTTGCCCCGCTCGCTTTTGGGGAAGGATATTATGTCTATGGCAATGAGAGCGACGATGAGGCGATTTTAGGCCTTGCAGCGGAGCACAGCATCACGTATCTCGGCCTTGCCGACGGACAGTCCGCCAATAACCCGGCCACCTATTATGAGCACTTTGGCATTGAGAGCTTCCAAGCACCGGATCCTGCGGATAACTTTGTCGGCTGGTTTGATGCGGAGACAGAGGGGAATGAGGTCACTTCTATTCCTGCCACCGCCACGACGGATTACACCTTGTGGGCAAGGTTTGAAAGCGCTGGTGAGGAACCAAGCGAGTCACCAAGCGAGGCCCCAAGTGAAGCCCCAATTGAGACGCAAAGTGGGAACGTGAGTAAGAGCTACGGCGGATCAAAAGCTACGACGACGGACACTACAACCAAATATACCGTATCTTTTGATACGCAGGGTGGCAGTCAGGTAGCGCAGCAAAGAGTCGTGGAGAACGGCCTCGTGCAGAAGCCGGAAGATCCTGCGCGCGCGGGCTATTTTTTCGATGGCTGGTATCTGGATGCCTGTGGAATGACAGGCTATGACTTTGATGTGCCGGTCACAGAGAGTATGACACTCTATGCAAAGTGGTTCATTGACACCGCGGCGTTCACTGATATTGAAGATCACTGGGCTTATGAGGACATCCTCTTTATGCTGGAAAATGGGTATATGGAAGGCGTCACTGAAACGCAATTTGAGCCGGATGGGCTCCTGAACCGGGCTATGATGGTGAAAATACTGTATGCGATGGAGTGTCGGCCGGAGGTGTCGGGTTACCAAAATCCATTTTCGGATGTAGAACCGGGAACCTGGTATACCGAGTCTGTGACTTGGGCTGCAAGTTGCGGTATTGTCGAGGGCTACGGAGCAGGCCTCTATGGCCCTATGGACGCGCTGACGCGGGAGCAGATGGCAACCATCCTATACCGCTATGCGGCGTATAAGGGAGTATCCGTCACGGTTACCGGCGATATATCCCGTTATTCAGATGCGCAGGCGGTATCGGACTGGGCGCTGCCGATGGTGCGCTGGTGTGTCGGCAGTGAATTGATGTACGGCCGCACAGCAGATGAATTCGTTCCACAGGGGACCGCCACCCGTGCGGAAATAGCAAGAATCCTGCACTTGTTCTTGCTTCAATACGGCACGGATTAACGCAAAAAACAGGTCGTGCTTCAGAACAGTACTGTACTGAAGCGCGACCAGTTTTATCTCCCACCGCCATTAGGCAGTGTCCTGAAAGAAGCAGATAACGCATGACGGGTCACAAACGCCAACAAATCCCGCAGTTTCTCAAGCATAAGCTGTTTATTTTCCGAGGTCTGTCGTACTATTTTATCTTTATAGCTTTTGATAAAGGTCTTGAAGTTTACCGCTTTCCCCCAATATTCGGGTGCGGCTAAAATCGTATGTACCGTTGTAGTGTTCCCACAATAGAAATGTTTCTATTCCGCAAGCGGATTTTCCGATGCTATCTTCCGGAAAATTTCAATAAACTTATCCGGTTCTTCCATATTGGGAGAATGGGCAGAATTATCAAACAGGAAAAACTCTTTTTTAGGTGCTTGAATAATATCTAAATATTTTTCCGCAAGAACTTGAGAACACTGATAGTCATAAGCTCCTTGAATAATATAAAATGGAACTTCAAATTTTATAGATGATGAAAAAAGGCTATCCTCTGCTATAACAGGGAAAAGATATATCATAGAAAAGTCTGCGCCACGAAACCAGTTGACTTTTTCACGTAACGTATATCCCTTGAACGCAAATAACGCTCTAAGAACCCCGGTATTATAGGTCATTCCTTGTGGGAACTGATGCATATGTCCAAGCCCGTATTTGTTTAGAAGCTCGGTTCTGACAATAAGGTAGTCAAGCTGATGACCTTCTTCTTGCATTAGCGGGAAACTCTCCACATATGGATCAAATTTTTCCAGCTTACTAATGGCATCTTCATCATTTATCTCTTTTGCGCGGTTTAACATATAATCATATGATAAACGTTCTGATTCTGGGAAATCTACGTTTTGACCAATGCCAATATACGCAAGATAGTCCGCTGGATATTTCTCTATTGTTTTAACGCCAAGATATGAACCCCAAGAATGACCCAAGAGGTATATTTTGTCTTGCCCGAAACGCGATATGAGATATTCCGTAACTTCATGCGTGTCCTCCACCATTTGCTCTAATGTCATAGTAGCGGGGTCTGTTGATTTGTCATAGGTCATGCCTGACCCGCGTTGGTCCCAGTAGCAAATCGTGAAATATTTCTCAAGGCGTTCGCTGGTTTCAAGATAGGAGATGAATTGCAGCAGCGGTGTGCCGGGGCCTCCATGTACATATAGGATGACTGGATTCTCCGGATTCTCCCCACGAATAAACATACCTTGTTCAATTCCATTTATTTCAACCCAAACTTTTTCGGAAATAGACCCTTGGATAACTGCTCCTTGTTCATCCCTTAACGGCTCAAGTTTGCCGGGGCTGTTTATCAAGATAATCACAAAGATAGCCAGTAAACATATAAAAATGACACCAATAATTGAAAACAATACTGTAAGCATTTTCTTCCTCCTGTGCGGCTTCTTTTGCACCCCGTTATCTTTATTATTCTCGTCATGCAATCCTTGTTGTTTTCGATTTCTCCCTTTTGCTAATCGCATACTTTCACACCTCCAAAAAGCTGATAACAGCCTTTGCCAATGTCTGAAACATTTCACGAATATCCAGTGCCGCTTCGGAATTGTGATTATCGTCCTCCGTTGTATGGATAACCACACTTTGGGCAATTCCATCTATGAACCCGCTCACAAACAAAATGATTGAACGCACAGGGATTTGAGGCTGAAAAATACCTTTCTCAACTTTGTTCAAAATATATTCCACGATTTTATGTTGTGTATATTCGAGGCTTTGCTTAAACTTTAGCTTAGGGAATATCGCGGCTCTTTTTTCAAAATCATATGCATACAAAACTGTCAGTTCAAAAAAAGTTTTGCCGACAACAGATTTCATCAGTTCTTCGATATACTCGCCCATAACTATAAAGCACTCTGCAAGAATGATTTTTTCCGCTTCCTCCGAACTTAACAGCGCGTCAATCTTTTGCTCCAAAAAAATATTAGCAGTATGATTGTTAATAAAATCCACATAGATTTCGTCGAGGTTTGTGTAATACCGATAAATCACTCCTTGACTGAAACCGGCTTTTTTAATCACGTCCCGCATGGTTATCAAATACAACGGCTTTTCCCTTAAGATTTCTCCCGTGCATTTAATGATAAAATTCTTTCTATCTGCTATGTATTCATCTGTAACCTTTGGCATTGGAATCCCCCCTCAATATAAGTGACACTGTGTCATTTATATTGTAGCCGTGCATAGTCTAAATGTCAACAAAAAAATGATACACTGTCATTTTTGAATTTTCCGATAAAGGCAAGCAGGGCGAGTGTATTGACACTTGCACACAGACTGAAGACAAAGTGGTTGAAATCATTCGATTTCAACCACTTTGTCTTCAGCCTCACCACCGCTTTCGCGGCGGTTCCTTTGTGCTGCCTATAAGAAGGGGATTACATGCCCGAAGCGCTATTTGCTTACAGTCGTGTTTATGATAGGCATGATAGACTTATTTTTAGCCGTAAAGAAGAAGTAACCGCCTTGGCTGCTACACCGGCGATTACTTCTGAGTAAGCCGCTATTATGCGGACTGATTTCTTTTACCGGCCTTGGTGTTGCCGGAGAATCTCCTGTATGCAGGGCTGGGGGCGCGGCGTGCGCTTTTCCGGACGGTAAAGGTAACCTCGGTTCCCTTAATGCGGACAGGGCTATGGTCCATCAGCGCTTTGGCACAGTCCTCACGCATGCCGATGCTGCTGCTGTCTTCGTGGATATCAATTTTCCCGATGGAGCGGCCCGGGATGTCCAGCAGCTCTGCAAGGGTACCCACCAGATGGTTCGGGGTGATGTGGTCGTTGCGGCCAATGCTGGCGATGACTGTGACCATGGGGGATTTGTTATCCTGCCCCGGTGTGCTGTGTCTGGCGGGCTCCTCCTTGGTGGGCACGCTCTGAAAGGCTTTGTCGCCGCCGAGCAGCTTTTCTGCCAAAGTGCATGCGACTTCATAGGCGGTGGCCGCGCCGCCGTCGGCACAGAGGAGCTGATCGACCAGCATTTTGGCTGCGGTGCCGGTGGGCTTCCGCACCGTGCCCGTCAGCGCGGCTGCGGTTTTTTCAACCGCATGGTTCATAAGGTCGGCGCTGGTGGGGAGGGATTGCTTCACAATTTCTTTGCCGGTAAACCGCATCAGGGCGCGGAGCACGGAAACCTGCTTGCCGTTGCAGACCAGGGTTTGGGACAGCCCCTGCTTGCCCGCGCGCCCGGTGCGCCCGATGCGGTGGACGTAATATTCAAAGCTCTGCGGCAGGTCAAAGTTGATGACGGTATCGACATCGTCCACATCAATACCCCGCGCGGCGACATCTGTCGCAATCAGAATACCGGTGCCGCCGGTGCGGAAACGGGTCATCACCTGTGTGCGCACCGCCTGATTCATATCCCCGTGCAGTCCCGCGGCGGAAAAGCCCTGTTTGCGCAGGGATGTGTTTAGCTCATCCCCCATAGATTTAGTGTTACAGAACACGATGGCGATATGCGAGTAAGAGTTACGGAGAATGAGTGTAAGTGCCGCCTGCTTGTCATGCTGAGACACGTAGTAATACGTCTGCCGGATATCCGCCTGGCTGTCCTGACCGGTAATAACGTCAACCGTCTGTGGATTTTTAAGAAATTCCCGCGCGATTTTCAGGATCGGCGCTGACATGGTTGCGGAGAAGAGCACCGTTTGCCGCTGCTCCGGTGTCTCAGACAGGATGCACTGGATATCCTCGACAAAGCCCATGCTGAGCATCTCGTCGGCCTCGTCGAGCACGGCCATTTTAATTTCATCAAGCTTTAGCGTTCTGCGGCGCATGTGATCCATCAAACGGCCCGGCGTTCCCACAACGATATTTGCCCGCTTAAGCTGGCGAATCTGATCGCCCATGGAAGCGCCGCCGTACAGCGTTGCTATACAGATGCCCTCCTTATATTTAGCGAATTTTTGCAGTTCCGTGGTGATCTGCAGGGCGAGCTCACGGGTGGGGGAGAGCACCAAAACCTGTGGGTGCTTGCGCGCCCCGTCCACGCAGGCGACGGATGGAATGCCGAACGCGGCGGTCTTGCCTGTACCCGTGCTGCTGTAGCCAATGACGTCCTGCCCCTCTAACAGCAGTGGAATGGCGGCGGACTGGATGCTTGTGGCCTCGGTATAATTTGTGTCTTCCAATGCCCGCAGCAACGGCGCGGGAATGGATAGTGCAGAAAAGGACTGCCTCTGGATGCTTTGATTTTTCAAATGATTCTCCTGATTTCATATAAAATGGATTAAATAAAATGAGTCATCCACTTAAAAATAAAGTGGATGACTTCATTTATTTTTGGTGGACCCGAAGAGGATCGAACTCTCGACCTCTGCGTTGCGAACGCAGCGCTCTCCCAGCTGAGCTACGGGCCCATGTTCAGTTGTCGGTCTGCGGCTGGCAGTTACTGCTTTCTCTGACAGCCTTATATAGTATAGCAG
>JAJBUC010000072.1 GCA_020860545.1 Oscillospiraceae bacterium
TTGCTCTGATAGTGAAATAAAAAATCCTTTCCCACAATGTCGCGCGCCGGGGGGGTTATCTTCCTGCCGTCCCCATCCATAATTGGGGTTTCAAATATCGTGTTGATCCGATCCATGGAGATGTCAAGGGTACGCAGCAGCGCGCTATAGCTGCCGGCGCTGTCAAGTTGTGCGTAAACCAGAAAGGATGCGACGACCAATAGCAGACAGTTTAACAGGGGCAGCGTACCGCCAAGATAAAAGCAAACGGAGAGAAATACCATAAGGACAGTAAACAGCTTTAAAACAATACTTTGGCTGCACATGTAGGGTACAAAGCTTTTTTCCATCTTAAAATTGATCGCTTCATTTTCCGCAATCGCCCGGTCAACCGTCTGGTTGGCCTGCCGATCCATATTGTAAGAGCGAATCACGGAGATGCCTTGGATGTACTCCAAAACAGCGGATACAAGTTTGATATCCGACTTGTTTTTCTGTGGCGAGAGCTTGTTCGATTTTTTCTGCATGAGTGAATTAATTGCCAGAAACAACGCAACGCCAATCAAAAGCAGGACGCCGATACGCCAGTCGTAGATCAATATCACCAGAATCATGATAAAAGTGGTCAGCAGGCCCTGGGTTGTGAGCATAATGACGCGGGTCGCCACGTCCTGCAAGTTTTCCGCCGTGTTTGTGGTCACGGACGTGATGTCGCCCAAGCTATTGTCGTTAAAATAGCCCATGGGCATATATTTGAGCCGCTCACCGATCTCCACCCGCTTATTGGTGGCAACGGTGTATCCACCAACGGTCTGCTTCATGGTCGAGCTGGCGCGGGTGCAGATGCAGCCGACAATACTGATGAGCATGATGATCAGCGACGCCCATACCGTCCCCGCGCTCATGGTGCTGTTGATCATGGCTGAGAGGACAATCGCAATGGCTGGGATGCGGATCGCCTCAAAAATTGCGTGCAGCAGCGACAGGAATAGCGACTGGTAAAAGAGTCTTTTTTGTGTCCCGCAAAAGCGGAAGAACTTCCGAAAAATTCCGATCATACCATTTCCCCCTCTGTGCTTTTCCGGTCTTTGGCCGCATTGTGCGCCGCCCACATATTACGATAGAGTCCGCTTGCAGCGAGCAACGCATGATGGGTTCCCTGCGCGGAGATGCGGCCGTGATCCATGACGATAATATTGTCGGAATCGGTGATTGTGGAGAGCCTGTGCGCGATGACAATGAGTGTCTTACCTACCACAAGCTTCGAAACAGCCGCCTGGATCACCGCCTCATTTTCCGGGTCAGTGTAAGCCGTGGCCTCGTCGAGAATGACGATGGGCGCGTTTTTCAGCATGGCGCGGGCAATGGTAATGCGCTGGCGTTCCCCGCCGGATAAGTGTCCTCCCGCGCCGCCTGCCCGGGTTTCGTAGCCATGCTCCAGCTGCATAATAAAGTCATGGCAGCCACTGCGCCGCGCCACCTCTTCCACCTGCTGATCGGTCGCGGACAGATCTCCCATGCGGATATTTTCCCGGATAGTTTCATCAAAGAGGTAGTTGTCCTGCGACACATAAGCGATGGTATGGTTGAGCTGAGCGAGCGGAATCTCACGGATGTCCGTGCCGCCGATGGTGATATCTCCCCCGCCAACATCCCATAGGGATGCGATCAGCTTTGCTATCGTCGACTTTCCACTGCCGGACGGGCCAACCAGTGCCGTCACGCTCCCGGCAGGAATGGAGAGATTGATACCGTGGAGTACTGTCGTATCACAATACGAAAAGCTGACATCATGCAGGTGAATATCATAATGATCAATGGTAACTTCCTCCGTCGGCCGTTTGAGGTCGGGGACGGTCAACACATCACTGATCTCTTTGACAATGGTGCTGATTTTTCCGAGATCATCGGCATAGCCCATGACAGTCACAAGCGGACCCATGATGCCGAGGGACAGAATCATGGTAATGACAAAGGTTTCTAGGGACAGGGTGCCGTTCATATAAAATATGCAGCCAATGGGGAGTACAGAGACCAGAACGGCGGGAAAGACCGAGAGTGCTGTGGAAAAGAGCAGCAGCGTGGAGCGCATCCATTCAATGGCTGACGCCGCCGCCTCTTTCGCTGCGGATGTAAATTTTTCATAGGAGGATGCGGACTGGTGAAATGCCTTGATTACCTCAATGCCTCCAATGTACTCCACTGCCGTGTCATTGAGCTGTTTGTTCTTTATAACATAGTTGGAAAATCTTTTTTCATATCCCGCCATCATGAACAGATAGCACAGCAAGCCGATTGGGATGGTAATCAGCGATACAAGCCCCATCCGCCAGTCCAGCACAAAGAGATAGATGATCGTAGCGATGGATACCAGAATATTGCCGCTCATTTCCGGTACGATATGCGCCAGCGTGGTCTCCATACTGTCGACACGCTCTACCATGATATTCTTCAGCCTGCCGGAGGGCGTATCCATCAAAAATCCCATGGGCACGCTGGTGAGCTTTTTGGCCAAACGCCCACGCACCTCGGAGAGCACCGTAAAGGTTGCCCTGTGCGACAACAGGGTTGATACGTCGTGAAGCAGGTAGCGCAGCAGCCAGAAACCTGCCGCGGCGAGACAGTACGTGCCGTAAAGACCTGGCTCACGCACCTGATTCATCAGGGCAATGATGATCTGTGAAACGCAGAAATAAGGGGCCATGCCACAGGCGACACCTGCCGCCGCACAGATCAGGGACGTGATGTAGCCACCCCTGTGGTGGTTGGAAAAGTCCCACAGCCACCCAACTGTTCCTTTTGATTTTTCGTTCATTGTGATTCCTCCCAACAAGCAGTTAGCTTCCGCTAACCTATGTGCGCGTTTTTTGACCTATCTCAGGCCTAAAATAGCATCCCATCCCGCGCTGTAAAAATCATAGAGCGTATGGATATATTGCAGCGCTTTCTCTTTGGACATATCGTGCGCCACCGTCTCAAATATCCCATAGTACTGCGCGCTTGAGAGGATATGGTTCATCTGCTCCTCAACGTCCGGCACAGCATACCCCGCTTCTCGCATGGCACTGATATAGCGCTGGGTGTAGTAGACCTCCACCTCAATCAGACTGTCGATATAGTGTTCATATTCCGTCCCGGCGCTGCAGGATACCACCAGCTTAAATGCGTCAAAATGCGCATAGATATAGCCGATGAAGTCTTCCAGAGAGCGGGAGGAATATTCGTGCATGGAATGGGCTTTCACATCCGGCGGCAGAGCGTCAAACTCCTGCTGGACAGAGAGATAAAACACTCGGAGCTGATGCGTTGGCTCCGAGACCAACGCGCCAAAGAGGGCCGCCTTGTCCGGGTAATACCCATAAATTGCGCCGGTCGTCACCCCAGCCTCCTTCGCAATTGCACGCAGCGAAGCGTTTTCAAACCCTTTTTGAAGAAATTCAGATTTTCCGGCTTCCAGAATACGGCTTTGCGTGGTTGTATCCATAGCAACTGATCTCCTATATATAACATCGTTATATAACAGTGTTATATCATATCACTGTCGCGTTGTCAAGCCTTATTTTTGCAACAAAAAGGGACTGAAGCACAAGCAATCCAAAGGATTCATTTTGCTTCAGTCCCTGTCTACATCAAAATGTAATCGGCATCACTGTCAGTCTGAATTTTTCAGGTGGGTTATCGTATCTCTCACAGTATTCAGCAAACTCTTGTGCAGAAATATAATGATTTCTGCCCTCCACAATCTGAAAGTAATAGGATTTTTCGTCTGCAGAAGCGTAGTCGGAGCGCATGTCAGTGAGCTGCGTTAATGTATCGGCATTTTGATTTAACCTGTAAGAAGATAGATATGTATATGCCGCACCTCCCGAACCGGCGCTGTAAATAGTACCATCTGCCGAAATCACTCCACGGTTTCTGCTCCAGAAAGATGCCAGCAGAACAGGTTGCCCATCTTTCAAGGTGAAAATCGAATTGGGGGCAGAACTGTTCAGTCCATCCAACGAGCCAAGCAGCAACTCCAATATCCCATCGTTGTTCAGGTCAGCGCAGGCGTAAGCTAACGTGCTGCTATAAGGGTATTCGGCAAACCCGACTCGTTCCAAGTCTTCACTTGAAACTTCCTCATTTTTACGCGCTTCCAATAGAAAAAGAGCATCCAAAATTGGCTTATATGCCTCCGGTGCGCCTTGATAAGACAGGGGATACTCCATTGATACAGACGGCTCGTTGGTGGGCTGCGGAGTGGAAAACGGGGCAACCGTATCGGGCAGTAGCGGCACAAACTCCAGTGTCATCGGCGCATTCGGATTTTGATACTGCACAAGCTGTGCTTGAAATTCATCTTCCGTAATATTGATTTCATGACCGTTTTCTATTTTGATCCAATAAGGCTCAGGGACATTTCCATTCGAAAAAGAGAGCGCGGCATGGGCCTCTGAGATGATGGTAAATTCCGACATCCCAGCTTCCAGGTAAAATGCGCTTAGGTCTGTATACCCTGCTGCCCTGCCGACATTACATTGATAAAATATATTGTCGGCAGTCAAAATGGAGTCACTTAGTTTGGATGACCCATTATCAATACACACCAGCTGTCCATCCCGTATTGCATATATGGACCTCATAACCGGATTTTGCATGTCATATGAGGAATGGTCAAGGAGTAAAAGCTCAGAACTGTCGTCACCATCCAAATCAACCAGCGCATAACCTCCGGTGCGCCCCAAGCCGCTTCCCGGATAGGGAAGATGTCCTCTGTCCCGTATCTCTTTTTGAAGGGTTTCGCATTCATCCATGATTGCTTTCGTAATCTTGCCCTCCCAATTTAAGGTCTCATATCGGTAGGATACTGCTTCATAAAGATAGAGATCATCCAAAACAGGGATATAAGCCTCTGGAACATCCGGGTAGTGCCCGGGTGCCATGATGGATTCTCCCATAAATACAATGGATACGGGTTCCCCTCCGGTTGCATCCTCATCGGACATAGTTTCCGTATTGGGGCGTTCTTCTGTTTCTTTTTTCACCTGCAAAGCGTTTTCACACGAACATAAGCCCAAAGACAACAGAATTGTGAACCATATGATTGTGATTTTCATAGGCGCATTTCACCCTAATTATATAAATTATCTTAATGGAAAAACCGGCAAGACTCTTTGGCGAATCTTGCCGGTTTCACTGGTCCGAGTGGCGAGACTCGAACTCGCGGCATCCAGTTCCCAAAACTGGCGCGCTACCAACTGCGCTACACCCGGATTTTTTCATTATATAGTAACGCACTTTGAAAAGCAAGGAAAAATTCACCCGGATTTTAGAACTTTTATTCAGGTACGATCTAACCTTCTGCTGCTATTTCGAAGGAATATCGATATATCCGCGTGAAATTGCAATAGAGACCGCCTCAGCCCGATTGGATGCGTTCAGTTTTGTATAAATACTCCGGGTAAATGTTTTCACTGTATTGATTGAAATATACTGGCTGGCCGCAATTTCTTCGCGCGTTAAGCCCATAGACAGCGCGTAAAGCACGTCCATCTCTCTGCTGGTCAGGGGATTCTCTTTGGTTGTCTTTTTGGGATTGTTTTTTCTGTAAACACTGCGAACCATTGCCACCCGTTTGGCAAAATCGGAAGATAGCTTGTCCACCATAACACGCCATTCGGGGTCAAACGCATAGGTGCTCTGCTTTTTCACATACGCAAGTATGGCGCACATATGCTCTTCCGCTTCGATAAAAGGTGTCATGATGCCATTTTGATACGTCATATCATAGGCTTCCCACAGTACCTGCATGGCGCTTTGCGTATTCTTCAGATAAAAGTGCGCAAGTGATAGATATATGTATGCATAAATGCGGTCATGCCAAATGCTTTTCCCCAGAAAAAGGCCTACCGGATGCTCCAACAATCCGACAAGCTTTGCGTATTCACCATTTTCAAGCAGATAATTTGCATAAACAATAATAGAACGGTCATGTGCAAGCACAGGCTTGTCCGATTGCGCCGACAGGAAAATGCCTTTCGGCACATTACCATATTCGTGCAGCTTAATATAGTACCAGCTCTCTACCGTATCACAGATATCTTTTGTCACACCGCAAGGGAACTTTTCTGTATACTCCCTTACACAGGCCACCTGTTTTGTCATTTCGATATAGTCGCCGTTTAGAAATGCGACTTTCGCCAGAAGAAAATAGGCATTACATACGAGATCATGCTGCGCATTGGATTCCGCTTTGTATGCAGCGCGGTAAGCATATTGCTGCGCAGTATCCAGCCGGTTTGATAAATACGCCGATTCAGCGGAAAAGATATACTCAAATCCGCTCATACCGCCATCCCGCAGCTTGCTGATCCAGGGCGCTGCACGATACACTTCACGCTCCATCCGCTCTTTCGCGCCGGGAGACTTGTCAAGCATAGAAAAAGTGTGATTATTTTGAACAAAAAGACTTTTCTTGTTCTGCTGATTCGTTCCGTTGGGAAGATATCCACACGCTCTTTCGAAATATACACTAAAATCCATTTGGGGCAGCATCATGTGTATGGAGCCGATTGCAGCGAGCGTTTCGCCAAGCAGTTCACGCTCCTCAGGTGTATCCGCGTAAAGCAGCCGTTGCTCCAGCTGATGAAGGATGGATTCCGCCTCCTCCAGCCTGAGCGTATTCAAATATATGATAGCACGCAGATAGTCGGACAGCGGATATTGCTGCGTTACCTCCGGCGGCAGTGAATCGAGCAGGTCAATGAAATACTCTGCATTTTCCGTTGAAATACCGTGGGATTCTTGCCCATAATGCATTTTCAGAAAATGACTGATCGTTTGCAGCATATTGCGATGGTCACCGCTCTGATGGTAATAGCCGATTGCGCGCAAAGAGTCCCCCGCCTGCGCAAAGCAATCAGCGGCAATTTGCAAGATATTCTGTCTCTCCTCATCGTCTAGTAAATACTGCTTGTGCTGCAAAAACAGACCGTACAGATTGTGGAAAAAATACTGCCCGGTGGACGGTTCACCGGAGATAAACAAATGATTCCAAAGCAGTTCCAAATCGGATTTCTCGCCCGGATAGAGCATCACTGCTATGGTATTGGTAAAGGAAGATAAGACCGATAGCTTAATCAGCACTCTCTGCATATCGGGGGCATACACTGCAAAAAACCGCTCTTCAAACAGCAGCGTGATAGCCATCTGTGTCAGATGTCCGTCGCTTTGCACCGGCGAATGCCCCTTGCCAACATCCATTTTATTCGAGGCAAGAAGATGCACCGGCAGAGGCCACCCCTCCGTATACTGCTCGATTTCCTGCAGCTGCGCTGCGTCCAGGTGGTCATCGTGCAGTTCGTAAAGGGCAGCGATTTCATCAAGTGTGAAGCGCAGATCATGCCCCAGAATCAGAAATTGATTATGCGATAAATTCGCCACGGAGTCAATACGGTTTAGTACATTAGAAAGCAATACTGCGGAGAAATTCTCCAGATCCAGCTCAGAAAACATGCGGAAGAATTCTTTGATATGCTGGTCGGTAATCTCCCCATAATCATCAAATACCCATATAGCTGTTTTCCGCCCCATCATAGAAGCAGATAAATAGGCAAAAAAAGAATCCATTTTTACTGCAGTGTGGGGAAATCCGATGGTGCGCATATGCTGCGCAATCTCCGGGAATTCCTGCTCCGCCGCATGGGTCAAATGTTCCCAGAAGTGTACGTGCATATTATCGAGTTTACCCAGCCGCAGCCACAGTACTTTGGCATCAGTTTGGGCCAAATAACCGGCAATTGCCTGCGTCTTCCCATATCCCGGGCCGGCCAGCATGACTAAAAGAGGGAATTGGAGCCCGTGTTGTATCAAAGCAGATACGCGCGGACGATCCAGCATATCCTGATATACCGGAAAACGGTTCCGATTTGGCACGACAATCCCCCCCTCTACTCTGATCTTAGCACGGGATTTGATGCATGATTCTCCATGCGGTACAGCGTATTAAAACGTGTCCAAAAATGACGGATCGGTAAAGACCTTTTCGAAGGTCTCCGCATCCATGGTCTCCTGCTCAAGCAAATAATGTGCCACGATATCAAGCTCTTTACGCCTGAGGGCCAGAATCTGTTCACAGCGGGCGTAGGCTTCGTCAATGATTTTCTTGACTTCCTCGTCGATCACAGCCGCGATCTCCTCGGAATAGTTCTTCGCCTGCGCCATGCTGCGCCCGATGAACACCTCATCCCCGCCGGTATCCCATGCGACATTGCCCACGCGGTCACTCATGCCATAGCGCGTAATCATATTGCGCGCTATGGAGGTTGCTGTGCGCAAGTCACCGCCCGCACCGGTGGAGATATCACCGAGTACCATCTCTTCCGCGGCGCGGCCGCCCAGCGAGGCAGTAATCCGCTCTGTAAGTTCCAGGCGGGATTTAAAATTCACATCCTCCTGCGGCAGGGATATGGTCATACCGCCCGCCATGCCGCGCGGTATAATGCTGATCTGATGCACAGGGTCCTGTGTTTTCAGCTCGTGTATGACGATGGCGTGCCCCGCCTCATGGTAGGCCGTCAGATTACGTTCCCGCTCAATGACAACGCGGCTACGCTTCTCCGGCCCCGCGATGACCTTAATCACCGCCTCATGGAGCACATCCATGGTGATAAAGCGCTGCTTCCTGCGTGCCGACAAAAGCGCCGCCTCATTCATCAAATTTTCCAAATCCGCGCCGGTAAAGCCGCCGGTAGCCTTGGCCAGCTCCTTGAGGGAGGCGTCCTCAGCAAGGGGCTTATTGCGGGCGTGAATTTTCAGAATCTGCTCACGCCCCTTGATATCGGGGTAACCGACATAAACCTGCCGGTCAAAGCGCCCCGGACGCAGAAGGGCCGGATCCAGAATATCTTTTCGGTTGGTTGCCGCCATGACGACAACCCCTTCATTGCTGCCGAAGCCGTCCATTTCGACGAGCAGCTGGTTGAGGGTCTGCTCCCGTTCGTCGTGTCCGCCGCCGAGTCCAGCGCCGCGCTGGCGGCCCACCGCGTCGATCTCATCAATAAAGACAATGGCGGGCGCATTCTTTTTCGCCTGGTCAAACAGATCGCGCACACGGCTTGCGCCGACACCGACATACAGCTCAACGAAATCGGAGCCGGAGATGGAGAGAAAATGCACGCCCGCTTCCCCAGCAACCGCTTTTGCCAGCAGGGTTTTGCCGGTACCCGGCGGCCCGACCAGCAGAATCCCTTTGGGGATGCGTGCACCGAGCGAGAGAAAACGGGAGGGGTCGCGCAGGAATTCCACAACCTCCTGCAGCTCCTCCTTCTCCTCATCCGCGCCCGCGACATCGGCGAAGGTAACCCGCGTCTTGTCATCGGAGGCGACACGGGTGCGTGCCTTTCCAAAGCGGGAGGTCTTGTCGCCCCCGCCGCTCGCGGCGCTCTGGCGCATGAACATGAAATAAACCAGCAGGCAGAAGATCAAAATGATCACAATCCACGGCACCAGCGAAAGCCACCACGGCGCGACAAAACCGGATGGATAATCATACTCCGTAATAATCCCGGCGTCGTACTGCTCTTCAATCATGCCGTTAAACTCATTGTAGAATAGATCAAACGAGCGCAGGTCGTAGCTCCACGTGGCCTTCCCCTCCCATGGCTCGCGCAGATAGAGGGTAACGGTGTTATCCTTTACAATCAGCTCAGTGACAAGCTCTTGCTTGAGCATGATGCGGATATCCGCATAGGTAAGAGACTCCTGCCCGTCAAAGCCGCGCAGGGCATACACCGTGATAACCAGGATGATGGCCAGTAAGAAATAAAATACGATGTCACGAAGGCTTCCTTTTCTCTTCAATGGCAATCCACGTCCTTTCGAGGTAAGTTATATGAAGGCTATTTCTCGTAAACATGTGGCGCGAGAATGCCAATGTATGGGAGGTTGCGGTATTGCTCGGCGTAATCCAGCCCATACCCGACGACGAAATCGTCGGGTATGGAGAACCCAGTATAGGCAACCTCAACGGGTTTGATACGCCGCGACGGCTTATCCAGCAGCGCGCACAGCTTGACGGACGCCGGTTTTCGGGCTTGCAGCAGCTCTACCAGATAGTGGAGGGTATTCCCGCTGTCCACAATATCCTCAACCAAGATCAGGTCACGTCCTGTAACGTCCTCGGAAAGGTCTTTTAAAATACACACCTGCCCGCTGCTTTCGGTACCTGTGCCGTAAGAGGATACCGCCAGGAAATCCAATTTACACGGCAGCTTTACCTGCCGCACCAGATCCCCCATGAAAATGAAGGATCCACGCAGCACGCCGATAAACATAGGCTCTTTGCCGGCATAATCCCGCGTAATCTGCGCGGCCAGTTCCGCTGTCCGCTCCGCCAGCTTTTCCGCGGTAAACAGTACTTCCCTAATATCTTTCTGTATATCCATTCTCTACTCTCCAGCTTAAAATTCCGAGCTGCCCGGCGTGTGTACAAATGTAACACGGTAAGCAGCCGCGCCGACCGGTGCAATACAGTGCATATCCGCGCCAAAGCCCGCCAACGCCAACACACCGTTTTCATCCGCTAAAACCGGGATACTCTCCCGCAAATGGCGCGGTACTTTTTCGTCAATCATCAGTTTTTTGAGCGTCTTGCGCGGCCGGTTCGGGAGCGCAAGCACATCGCCGGTCTGCCTCGGGCGTAAAACCGGCGTTCCGCGCAGGCAATCACGACGGATATAATAAACTCCCTGCTCCGCCTTGGGCGGCGTGATTGCCGCGCGGCAGGTAACGCGCCAGCCGACCGCGTGCAATGCCGTTTCACCATCACAGCACAGCGCCGTCTGCGGAAAAGTATCCGTCTCCGCCTGTCCACATGCCACACTCATAAAAATAAGTGTATCATAAACACGCCGTACTAGTCGAGAATTATTTAAAAAAATTTTCGCCGATGGCCGCTCTGCCCTGCAAAGCCGCAGTATCCCGGTGAGCTGCGCGGCGGTGCAGTCGGTATCCGCCCCGTCTCCGCACGCCCCAAGGATCATGCGAAGCACCCGTACGGCGACAGGCTCCGGCAGCGCATTGAGCGCCGAAGTGGAAATGACTGCATTTCCGTCTTTCCACCGCACGCTGTGGAATGGCTCCATCGCCTGCGCCGCAAGATAATCGTTGTCCGCCCGCAGGTGGGCGGCGGTCTCTCCCGCGCGCTGCACAAACCGCGGATTCATTTCGCAAAGCAGCGGCATAATCTGATGGCGCAGACGGTTTCGTGTATATGTCAGATCACTGTTCGTGCTGTCCTCCCGGTGGGGCACTTGCTTATCGCGCAGATAATCCATTACCGCCGCACGCGTTGTGGTCAGCAGTGGGCGGACAATTTCACCCCTGCGGGGCGGAATCCCCGCCAAGCCCTGCAAGCCGCATCCACGCACCAGATGCAGGAGAAGCGTCTCTGCGTTATCGTCCGCCTGATGCGCGGTTGCAATACGCACGGCACCTTGTTCCGCTGCCGTCCGGCACAGAAAGGCATAGCGCATCTCCCGCGCGGTCTCCTCCGCACCCTTTCCCCGCAGTGCCGCTTCCCCCCGTACGTCACCCCGCCCCACAAAAC
>JAJBUC010000033.1 GCA_020860545.1 Oscillospiraceae bacterium
GACGTGGTTCGCATTCTCATCACCTCGTATTTTGTATATCAGTTACATTATGTGTAAATTATAGCATGAATTTTGCGATATGAGTAGCCTAAATTTATAAATTTTGATTCCAAACATGTAAAACAGCGTTGAAATTTTAAAAATTGTGACGTACATGTGACTAAAGTGTGGTATAATACTATATTATCCTGTGAAAAAGGGTGTGAATCAAACAAGTGGAAAAGACTGCAGAAAAGAAACAGACGTTCGTGGTACAGGTTTTAAACCACCAAAATGGAACACTGCAGGGGACCGTCACATGGCTCGACAATAATGTTACCAGCTCTTTCCGTAGTACGCTGGAGCTCATTAAGCTGCTTGACAGCACAGTCGGCAAAAAAGAGGAATGAATACGAGGAATGAATACATTGTCATAATCCATAAATTTCTTTTTCAAAATCTTCTCCTTGACAAGATAGATACCCTTGCATTATAATGATAATTGTTAAGCCATAAATATGGCCCTTTTGGCGGCGTTCTCCGCCGCATCGGAGGGAGGGGAAGTCAATGTCGGAAGTCCATTTAAAGGAAAATGAATCACTGGAAAGTGCCCTCAAGCGCTTTAAGCGCAGCTGTGCTAAATCGGGTGTTCTGGCCGAGGTTCGGAAACGCGAGCATTATGAGAGCCCAAGCGTCAAACGCCGTAAAAAATCCGAAGCCGCACGCAAGAACAGCAAAAAGAAGTTCTATTAACAACACGTTAGCCCTGCGTTGCGCGCAACGCAGGGCTTTTTGCAGCTATTGTGTATGTCTGTAATGGGGCCCCTCTGAAAAAAGGATACACCTGCCGTGGCGATCCCTTGCCTATCCATGTCTACGAGATGAGTCGGAACAAATCCGCCTTCACCTCATGATAGGGCAGAAACACATCGGTGATGCCGAGCAATGCGGCAAGCTGAATTTTTTTATGTATGCTTCCGGCATCGTCATAGAGGACAAAGTGCGCGCCGCTCTCTTTTGACATATAAGTAAAGTAATGCGCGCAGAGCTCCCCGGAGAAAAAGGTGGACGGATCAAGCTGCTCCATCAGGGCGGTCAGCTCGTCGGACTGAAGCCGCTGCCCCTGCCCGGTGGGGGAGGGGAGAAAAAAATCCTCCCGCACCGGTTCTACAAGCAGCGCGACGTGCCCTGTGCCGAATTTGTGGATGGATTCCTCCAGCCGCGTTTGGAGTGAGCCGCCTGAGAGCGCGGAGGAGATAAGCACGCAAGCTTTATCGGAATAAGCCCCGTAGGGCTCTGTAACATAGAGCGACATGCCGTATCGCGCGCAGTTTGCACCGAGTTGCCGTACGATTTCATGCGGCAAAAGGCGCTGATCCGGTGTGAAATTGCACAGAATACCACGGAAGGCGCGCGCGCTGCATTCCCGAAAGATTTCGTTGCATATGCCGCCGGGGTCGCTGTCCTCCTCGTTATCAAGGGTGATGCCCATCAGCCCGCCACGCGGGAGGGACGGCATGGCGGCGCGGAGCAGGCGAGGACCCTTGCCGATACGATAGGACATGCAGGCGACGGGCAGGCCGCAGCGCTGTGCCTCAGCATACTGCTGCTGCGGCGCGGTGAGAAAGAATTTCGTTTTGGACTCCATAATCAGAGGTACCCCCTTGTCCATGTTGGTGGATGCATGTATAATGCATTCTATGTACATGGCGGCCGGGTTATGCCAGAAAAGGATGAGGCTATGAAATTTCCACTGATTGCGCACCATTCCTGTAATACAATATTTGATCTGGAGCCCAAAAAGCTTGCGACGTATGGCGTGCGGCTGTTGCTGGCGGATCTTGACAATACCCTTGTGCCCTATGGCGTTCCGGAGCCGGACGAGCGCCTGCGGCAGTGGACCAGAGAGCTCTCGGCGCATGGTATCACCCTGTTCATCCTCTCCAACAACCGCGGGCCGCACCGCGTGCGTATTTTTGCCGAGGCGCTGGGGGTGCCGTATATCGGTCACGCGGGCAAACCGAGGCCGCACTCCTTTCATCGTGCGATGGAACACACCGGCTGTAAACCGGAGGAGACGGCGATTGTCGGTGATCAGATTTTTACCGACGTCTGCGGCGGAAACCGCGCGGGGATCACCACCATTCTCGTGAGTCCCATTAAGCTTGCCGGTAACCCCGGGCGCTATCTCCGCTACGGTGTGGAATGGATTTTCCGCGACTATACGCGCCGAAAGGAGCAGGGAGCCTTATGAGTAAGTACACAATGTTTGGCCCCGCGGGCAACGCGGCGTCCTTCTCGGCGGTACACAAATCCTCGTTAGAGGCGCCGCGCTGGCTGCACGAGTTGGGGCTTACATGTTACGAATACCAGTGCGGGAAAGGGGTAAACATAAAGGAAGAGACCGCGCGGGAGATGGGTGCGCGCGCGCGGCAGTGGCAGATTGCCCTCTCCCTCCACGCGCCCTACTTTATCAATCTCGCGAATCCCGACCCCGCGAGCCTGGAGAAAACAACAGGCTATATTCTCGCTGCATGTCAGGCGGCGGACTGGATGGGCGCGACACGCGTCATCGTCCACACCGGCGCGCTGATGAAGCGCACCCGCGCCGAGGCGATGGCGATTGCCGCGCCGTCTCTCCGTTCGGTTCTTGCAGCGTGTGACGCGGCGGGATTTGGGCATATTTCCCTCTGCCCGGAAACGATGGGGAAGCTCAACCAGCTCGGCGACCTGGAGGAGGTGCTCTCCCTGTGCACAATTGACGCGCGGCTGGTGCCGTGCGTCGACTTTGGGCATCTCTACGCCCGCACATTGGGGGAGCTGACCGGGGAGCAGGCGATGCGCCGTATACTCGATCGCATGGAAGCGGTACTCGGTGAAACGAGGGCGGCGCAATTCCACAGCCATTTTTCCAAAATACAATTTACCCCAAATGGCGGCGAAAAAATGCACCTGACCTTTGATCAGGACGAATTTGGGCCTGACCCCCTCCCCCTGATGGAAGAAATTGCCCGCCGGGGCTGGAGCCCGACGATCATCTGCGAGTCCGCCGGTACGCAGGCGGAGGACGCGCTCACGATGCAGCGGATGTACCGTGCGGCGCAGGCGGGGGAAGCAAAGCGGCAGGAGGAGACGAAATGAACCACATAGAAGAGATCGCGCGTGCCCTGCCGGAATACGGACTCGACGCAATGCTTGTCACCGGCGCGGCGGGGGAGCGGTATGCGGTCGGGTTTCATGGCGAGGGCGTTGTGCTTATTACGCGGCAGGCGGCGTATTACTATACCGATACACGCTACATTGAGGCGGCGCGGGAGACCGTGACAAACGCGGCGGTCGCGCTTCCGGAAAAGAAGAAGACCTATCAGGATACGGTGCAGGTACTGGTGCAACAGCACGCGCTCACCCGCCTCGGCTTCGAGGACAGGGACATGACAGTGTCCCAATACCGGCGCTGGAACGATAAGCTTTCGGCAGAGCTGCTCCCTGCAAGCGAGCTGCTTGCGTCCCTGCGCAAATGCAAAGGGCAGGAAGAGATCTCCTGTATTTGCCGCGCGCAGGAGATTGCCGAAGGGGCGCTGCATGAAATCCTGTCTTTTCTCCGCCCGGGGCTGACCGAGCAGGAGGTGGCGGCAAGGCTGCAATATGAAATGCTCCTGCGCGGCGCGCAGGGAATGTCCTTTGACCCCATCGTGGTCTCCGGCCCCAACGGCAGCCGTCCGCACGGCGTACCCGGTGCGCGGCGGATCGGGAACGGCGAATTTGTCACGATGGATTTTGGCTGTATTGCAGACGGCTACTGTTCGGACATGACCCGCACCGTGGCGGTCGGGGAGCCGGACGAGGAGATGCGGCGGGTATACCATGTGGTGCTGGAGGCACAGCTTGCCGGTATCGCGGCCGCGCGCGCCGGTATCACCGGTGCCGAAATCCATGGTGCCGCCCACGCGGTCATCGCCGGCGCGGGCTATGGGGATTATTTCGGCCACAGTTTTGGCCACGGCATTGGACTTGAGGTGCACGAAGAGCCGAGCGTCGGCCCGGCGAGCAAAAATACCCTTCCTGTCGGCGCGGTGGTCTCCGCAGAGCCGGGGATTTACCTGCCCGGACGGTTTGGCGTACGCATTGAGGATATGCTCGTTTTAACCGCAGACGGAGCCCGGAACCTGACGCACGCGGACAAAGAGCTGATTATTCTGTGAAAGTTCTTGCAATCAGGCAAAAAATAGGATAGAATAGGAACACAATTCACATATATTTGGAGGATGAAGCCAGATGATTAGTGCCAGCGACTTTAGAAATGGCGTTACGTTTGAGATGGATGGACAAGTCATGCAAATTATAGAGTTCCAGCACGTAAAACCGGGAAAAGGTGCCGCGTTTGTTCGCACCAAGATGAAAAACGTGATTACCGGTGCGGTTACCGAAACATCCTTTAACCCAACGGCGAAGTTTGAGCAGGCGTTCGTCGAGCGTAAGGATATGGAGTACAGCTACAGTGACGGCGATCTTTATTATTTCATGGATCCGGAGACGTTTGACCTGGTACCCATCAACGCAGATACGCTGGGTGACTCCTTCCAGTTTGTTAAGGAAAATATGCCGTGTAAAATCAGCAGCTACAAGGGGAAAATCTTTGCCGTTGAGCCGCCGACATTTTTTGAGCTCGCGGTGACCGAGACCGACCCGGGATTTAAGGGAGATACGGCGACCAACGTCACCAAGCCTGCTACACTCGAGACCGGCGCGGAAATTAAGGTACCGCTGTTTATTAACCCCGGAGACAAAATCCGTATTGATACAAGAACCGGCGAATATTTGGAGCGCTGCAAGGGCTAATGAATCGGCGCGTCGGCGCAAAATGAAAGGATGAGTTGCTTTATGACAATCTCTGAAAAAGTTGCATATCTGAAGGGCCTCGCGGAGGGACTGGAGCTGGATACGGAGAACTCCAAGGAGGGAAAGCTGATATCGGTCATGATCGGCGTTCTTGAGGAAGTTGCCATGTCACTTGAGGATTTGGAGGAGGACACCGAGGCGCTCTGTGAAGAGGTTGACGCGTTGAACGATAGTGTTTCCGACTTGGAAGAATTTCTGGTTGGCGACGATGAGGATGACGACGACATGGATGAGGACGATTTCATTGAGGCCGAATGCCCCAAGTGCGGCGCGCCCCTCGTCATCGACGAGGATGTGTTGTTGCAAGGGAATATCCAGTGCCCAAATTGCAAGGAGCAGTTCGCCATAGATTTTAATGATTGTGATGAAGAAGGCTGCGACTGCCATGGGCATGATCAAAGCGAAAAGTAAATGCTGAAAACAGGCGTCCCGCATGCGCGGGGCGCCTGTTTTAGAAGGCAAGGAGGTGCGCTGGATTATGGAGGAGAAAAAGAAGGCACAGCTGGAGCAGTGGCTTTTGGAGAGCCGCGTGACGGTGTTTTTTGGCGGTGCCGGCGTCTCTACGGAGAGCGGGATCCCCGACTTTCGCAGTCAGGATGGCCTTTATCGGACACAGTACCGTTACCCGCCGGAGCAGATCATCAGCCACAGCTTCTTTATGCAAAATCCGGAGGAATTTTTTGCATTCTACCGTAACAAAATGATATTCCCGTCGGCAGTCCCCAATGCCGCCCACCGCCGGCTGGCCGCGTTGGAGGCGCAGGGGAAACTCAAGGCGGTCATTACACAGAACATTGATGGACTGCACCAGCTTGCGGGCAGCCGCAAGGTGCTTGAGCTGCACGGCAGCGTGCACAGAAACTACTGTACGCGGTGCGGAAGGGAATACGACCTCTCCTTTGTGCTCGAGACAGAGGGAGTGCCGCGCTGCGCCTGCGGCGCAATTGTCCGTCCTGACGTCGTGCTGTACGAGGAGGCGCTGAACGCCGAGACGATGGACCGCGCGGTGGAATACATCGCAGGCGCTGAAATGCTCATCGTCGGCGGCACGTCGCTCTCCGTCTACCCGGCAGCCGGGCTGCTCCACTACTACCGGGGCAACAGGCTGGTGCTCATCAACCGGACAGAAACGGCGTACAGCACAAGGGCCAATCTGGAGTTCCGGGAGCCGATCGGCACGGTCTTAGCGGAACAGTAGATAGCCAAATGTTGCTGGGCACACCCTGAAGTGTCTGTATTCAGGCAAAGAATCCGGCGAGAAGGGCGCTGAGCGGAAGATAGGCGATAGGGAGAAAAATTGCGGGGAGCATATTGGCGACGCGGAGCTTTTCTTTCGGAAGCCCGAGCATATTGATGCCGATACCGACGATGAGTGTGCCGCCTACTGCACTCATTTCCGCAACGACCGCGTCGCCGAGGTAAGGGCCGATCACCTGCGCAAAGAGGGTGATGCCCCCTTCATAGATCAGCAGGGGAATCGCCGCAAACCCAACGCCGATTCCGTAGGCCGCGGAAAAGGTGATGGCGGTAACGCAATCGATGACGCCTTTTGAGATGAGGATGGAGTAGTCTTGGTTGAGGCCCGCCTGCAGCGCGCCGTTCACGGCGAGCGCCCCCACACAGAACAGCACGGTCGAGGACACAAAGCCCTCGACAAACAGGCTGTTATCCTTTCCGTTTTTGGTCATGGCGCGCCGCAGCCATTCCGCCCCACGGTTCATGGCGGCATCAATATTCAGCGCCTCGCCAATGAGGGTGCCGACGACCATACAGAGGATCACACAGAGGGCGTTATTCGACGCCAAAAGATTGCTGATGCCGAGGCCGATCACGCAGAGGCCCAATGCGGCAATGATGGCGCTGGAAAAGCGGGGCCGGATTCTGTTTTTGAAAAGCAGACCGATTGCACTGCCCAGCAATACCAGCGCAACATTGATGAGGGTGGCAATCACAAGTTCCCGCTCCTTTTTTTGCAAAATACGCGTTCTTCACATTTTAAGTGACGGTGCGCTATTTGTCAATTATTTTATACACACGGGTATACATGCCCACCGCCTTTCCTGAATAGAGTAGAGGGAAAGGGGGTGCGCGCTTGAAAGCTCGCCGCTCATCGATTCTCTATGGCACTATGCTGCTGACCTGCACCAATATCTTTTCACAGCTGCTGGGCTTCTTTTACCGCATTGTGCTCTCCCGCCTCATCGGCGCGGAGGTGATGGGGCTTTATCAGCTGGTCATGCCGGTGTACTCGGTTGTCATGTCGATTGTCTCCGTAGGGCTGACCATGGCGGTTTCCAACCTCGCCTCGGAGTATCAGGCGCTGGATAACTGGGTTGCCGCAAGACAGGTGTTGGGCAGGTGCCTCTGTATCCTTGTCACACTGTTTTTACCGATTGCTGTGATTGTGGTTATCTTCTATGATCCCATTTCGGTCAGCTTTTTGGGCGATGCGCGTACCCAGCTGGGGCTGATTTTACTGCTGCCCTGCATCCTCCTGACAGGGGTTGAAAACCTCTGCAAGCATTTCTTTTATGGAACCGGCAATGTCCGCCCGCCCGCCTTCATTGAGCTGGCGGAGCAGGTGGTCCGCATCGTTGCAGTGTTAGGCCTGCTGCTGGTGTTTCTGCCGCAGAATCCCGAGAAAACGGTCGGGCTGATTGTGACAGGCATGATCGTCAGTGAGATTTTTTCAGCCTGCACCCTTGTGACGCTGTTCCGCCGCCGCATGGCCGCGCCGCGCTACCAGAGCGGCAGGCTGATCCCGCGCGGGCAATTGTATCGCCGCATTGCAGGCATCGCGCTGCCGGTCGGCGGGACGGCGCTGCTGGGGAACCTTATGGGCACTGTGAACGCCGTCCTGATCCCCAAGCAGCTTGTCTACGCGGGTGCCGATGTGTCGGAAGCGATGAGCGCGTTCGGGGTGTTGTGCGGGATGACGCTCCCAATGCTCTTTCTGCCCACCGCGTTTATCGGCGCGATCAATTTAGTGCTGGTGCCGAAATTTGCCGAGAGCGCGGCCCTTGGGCAAAAGGAACTCATCACAAACCGCGTGTGCAAGGCGATGCTGGCAACCTCCGTGCTGATACTTCCCGCTATGGCGTTTATGATTGTGCTGGGGCCGACCATCGGTGAGGCACTCTTTCAGGATGCGAGGGTCGGCGCGTTCATCGCGCCGCTTGCGGTGGGCGTGGTCTTCTCCTGCTATCAGTCCATTCTGGGGGGCGTCCTCAACGGCGTGGGACGGCAGCAGGTTGCCGCAGTCAACGCGCTGCTGAGCGGGGCGCTGCAGCTGGCATGTACCTTTTTCCTGATGCGCCTGCCCGGTGTGGGTCTGCGCGGGTACGTCATCGGGTTTGTCGCAAGCTCCATACTCGGCGCGCTGCTCAACTGGTGGTGGGTGCACCGCGTCACGTCGGTAAAGATGGCGTTTTTCCAGTGGGGGCTTGCGCCGACGCTTGCGGCGGTACTGATGGGCCTTTGCGTCCATCTGCTCTTTCCCGTACTGCTGCGCAGCGGCATGGGCGGGATACCCGCGGTGCTCGGCTGTATCGCGTTCGGCTGTATTCTCTATCTGGTTACGCTGCTGGTGCAGGGTGTTTCACCGCTCAAATTATTCCGGAATAAATGACTTTTTTCTTTCGGTTATGGCAAAATGCTTCCCCCTGTGTTATACTCAATGGAAGTTGGTAACACAGGGGGGCATCTGAACCATGAGCACCATGACCGGAGGCAAGCGCGTGAATCGGGCGCAGAAGGACGACTACCGCCTTTTAAAGGTGGCAATCGTCATTTTCGCGGCAGCGCTTGTCCTGCTTTTTATCTCAAAAATTGCCGGGTGGACGAAAGAGACGCAAATTGAGCGCGTAGACTGCACGGACTGGGCAAAGAAGGATCTGATCGAATTCAATCCTTACTCCCGGCCAGGGACGAAGCTCGAAGCGGTGAACGGCGTTGTCATTCACTACGTGGGCAATCCGAACACAAGCGCGGAGCAAAACCGTGATTATTTCTCTCATCTGGCCATTACGGGGGAGACCAGCGCGAGCAGTCATTTTGTCATTGATCTGGACGGCACCACCATCCAGTGCGTGCCACTTGATGAGGTCGCCTATTGCTCCAATACGCGCAACAGCGATACCATCTCCATTGAGTGCTGCCATCCAGACGAGACAGGGGAATTCACCGAGGAGACAATACAGTCGCTCACCGCGCTGGTGCAGTGGCTGTGTGATACCTATCATCTGGAGCGGGATCAGGTCATCCGGCATTATGATATCACTGGGAAGCTCTGTCCGCTCTATTTTGTGGAGCATCCGGATGTGTGGGAGGAATTTCTGGACAGCATTACATATTCCGGCTAGCCCTGTGCGAGCGCCCCAAGCAGTGGCTCGAAGACAACCCCTTCCAGCACGGGCGCGCCCATGCGCAGGGTATGTGCGATGCAGGTCTGGACAAAGGACACCGCGCGCGCGGTCGCGTCGCCCAGACATTCCCCGCGCAGCAGACCGCCGAGCAGGACGCTTGCAAACAGGTCTCCCGTTCCGTGGAAATAGCCCGTCTCCTCCTTGGACATGTGGAAGGAGATTTCCCCATGGGTACGTTCCAGACAGGCCGAGCCAATGCTGCCGTCCGCCAGACTGACTCCCGTGAGCACCACGGAACGTTTGCCGCCCAGGGAGAGCGCCGTGAGCAGGGCTTCCAGTCCCGCGCGGTCGGTCGGCATACTGCTGTATGGTTGGTCCAGCAGGATCGCGGCCTCCGTCAAATTGGGCGTGATGACATCGGCGAGCGCGGCAAGCGTGCGCATTTTCCGGCACAGCTCGGGCGTATAGGTGCGGTAGGGCTTGCCGTTGTCGCCCATCACCGGGTCAACCAGTACAAGCGTCTCCCCGCCTCTGCGAAAGCAGGAGATGAAATCGGCCAGTAAATCGGCCTGCCGCGCGGAGCCGAGAAAGCCGCTGTAAATGGCGTCAAACTGCGCGTGAAGCTCCGTCCAGTGCGCCGCTGTCTGCGCCATTTGATCCGATAAATCCAGAAAAACAGCGTGCGCAGACGGCGGGAAGGCGGTGTGCGCGGACAGATAAGCGGTCGGCATGGGACAACACTGCACCCCCATCGCGGCCAGCGTGGGCAGCGCAACGGTGAGCGAGCAGCGTCCATAGCCTGAAATGTCATGTATTGCGGCGACTTTCGGCGTGTGCTTCATGGCAGAGCCTCCTTGATGGAATCGTATTGTGTCATTATAGTACTTTTGGCGTGATTGCGCAATTGACTTTTTATACGCTGTATCATATAATATGAATTACATTTTATCTGCGGGTATGATGGAATTGGTAGACATGCGAGATTTAGGTTCTCGTGGAGCGATCCGTGAGGGTTCGAGTCCCTATACCCGTACCAAAAATGAAATTCCTGAATATGGGGTGATGATATGAAATGTCCCTACTGCGAACCCGAAATGAAAGCGGGCGTCATTTTCAGCAAAGATATGGGCCGTCTATTTTGGTACGAAGGTGAAATACCGGCGTTCTGGTCTATTGGTGCCACACCTTTAACAGATTACCGTATTGGCCGCGCCAGAATGCCGGCATTTTTCTGTGAAAAATGCCACGCAACAGTTGCGCCGCCTAATGATTTCAAACCTTAATTCGACTGAGCACACACAATCCGAACCATTCACGACAGGTTGTTCCTGTTGTGAATGGTTCGGATTTTTGTATCATATCTATTTTTTCTCTCCTTGACTTTTTAGGACCCATATAGTAAAATGAATTTGTGGGGCCTCAAAAGAGAGGTGATAATTTGAGTCCACGAACAGGAAGGCCAAAAGTAGATAACCCTAAAAATGTCGAGGTCAAAGTGCGTTTTGTGGAAGGTACAAACCAACATTTGCTGGAATACTGCAACAAACATAACATCACAAGGGCCGAAGCCATCAGAAGGGCTGTTGATTTGCTTTTGTCCCAAGAAAAATGAAGGAAGTGGCGCACACTCGTCAAAGAAAACGCCACTTCCCAAGCCGACACATGCCCGAAAGCAGATGCAGCGTAAATATTATATCATGCGCTGTTCATTCCTTTCAAGCATTATCGGACAAATATGAAGAACATTCGGAAAGGAAGCGCAATATGGTGATACGGACGTTAAAGGAAGAACAATATCAAGCTCTCTGCAACGCCCTGAAAATGAAAGCGTATGCCGCGCCTTTGGAAGCAAGCTATGCAGTAAGTATTACAATTAACGGCGCAGAGTATGCGGTCAAGGTGCAGCCGGAGCGACGCAACAAAATGGCGGTTTTACAGGCCTTGCGCGTTTATTGGGAGGATTCCGGCCCAAAGTATGAACTGATAACCAGAGGAAGCGTGTTATCGGCGCTGTTGGAGATTCTGATTGATCAGGGCGTCGCATAACGGATTTTAGCGTTGAGATATCCTGGTCGGCAAAAAACATGATGCAAATAAAAATCGGGGCTGATACATTGGAATTCTAAAGATTCCTTATGTGTCGGCCCCTATATCATTTCCCGATTCACAGGTGAGTATGTCTTGTACGTTTGTAAAACAAGAGCACTACAGGATATATTTTCTTGCTTTTTCGACAGAATGGTTTATGCTATCCATACCGGAGCAAATAAAAAGAATGGGGAAGATGGTATGCTGGAACAGGGACAGGGAGATCAGCTG
>JAJBUC010000001.1 GCA_020860545.1 Oscillospiraceae bacterium
CATGGGAGGCGGGCAGGGTACTGGCAGGCTGTAAAAGCCGCAGTGACTTTGCAGAGCGAGCAATCAATTTTTATGCGGGATACTTATCGGCTCATGCCCACACAGATTATTTTGCAGAGGCGGTGAGCAGTGTGGTGGACGGCATGATCTCCTGCACAGAAACCCGGCTGGCACGCTTACAATTCAAGTTCGCTGTGGAGCAGGCGAAGCTGGCCCATGTGCTGGCGGGAATCACTGATGTCGACGATGACACCCTGCACCGTCTGCACATCAAGTGCGTGGATGAGGTCAAGCGGATCAATGGAGTTATCAAATTTGAAGATGCCTTTCACTATCAAACAGGCCAGCCGTGAGCGTGCCAAATTAACATTACAAGAAGGAGAATAAAATTGAACCATCTATTAGAATTCTACCGTAAGCCCGTCCGCCCACGCTTTTGGCAAATGTCAAGAAAATATCTGTCCGGGCAAAAATTCGCCATTCCCTGCTACTTGGACATGAAATATGAAATTGGCAAGACCACCTACATTGTCTCAACCCACTTCCAGGAACAGGGCGAGACAGATGCCGCAGATAAAATAAAACGCTTGATAAACCAGGAAATTTCAGGCTAGACTTGTGAACTGAATGGGTTTATACTGCGTGTGATCCCAATCGGTTTGACCTAAAAGAAGGAGGTTTCGACGTGAGGTCAAATCAAAAAGTAACGGCGCTGTACTGCCGTCTCAGCCGGGATGATGAACTCCAGGGAGACAGCAACAGCATCGCCAATCAGAAGAAAATTTTGGAGCAGTACGCCAAGGACAACAAATTCTACAACACAAAATTCTTTGTCGACGATGGCTATACCGGTGTCAGCTTCAACCGCCCGGCCTTTCAGGAAATGATGTCACTGGGGGAGGAACTGGGTACTATTATTGTCAAGGATCACTCCCGCCTGGGGCGCAACTACCTGTTCGTAGGTAGCTTTATGGAGGAGCTACAGCTCAAGGGCATTCGCTATCTGGCCATCACAGACGGCATTGACACAGCCAATGGACTGGATGATCTGCTGCCCCTGAGAGATTATTTCAACGAGTATCATGTGCGGGAGAGCAGCAAAAAGGTCAAGATGGTATTCGCATCCAAAGAACAACGGGGGGAGCGGTTGGGCGGCAAGGTTCCATATGGCTATACCCAGGATGAGCATAAAATATTTGCCGTTGATGATGAAGCTGCAGAGATCGTCAAACAAATCTACGCCCTGTGCCTGGCGGGCAATGGCCCATCACAAATTGCCCGGAAGCTCGGTGAGAAACACATCCTTACCCCCAGCGCCTATGATTTTCAGAAAAACGGACGGCAGCACGCTGGGATGCACCAGAAATATCCCACCGCCTGGTCTGAACAGACGGTCGCTCAAATTCTGGAGAACAAGGTCTACCTGGGGCATACGGTCATCGGGAAACAGCGCAAGCCCTCCTACAAGAGTAAAAAGCTGGTGGCTGTGCCGGAGCATGAGCAGACGGTGTGCCCGAATACCCATCCGGCGATTATTGACGAGGAGACCTTCCGTTTGGTGCAGAAGGTGCGGGAGCACAAGCGCAGGCCGGCAAAAATCGGCACCATAGAACCGTTTTCCGGACTGATTTTCTGTGCCGACTGCGGGAAAGTGCATTACAATTGCAGAGCGAAATCCCTCAAGCGGCATCAGGAATACTTTGTCTGTGGTACTTACCGGAACAAAGGGCAGGCCTGTACTCCTCACTCGATCCGTACTGTGGTGCTGGAGACACTGGTTTTGCAGAGCATCCGAAATGTCTGCTCCTATGTGCGCCAGTACGAGGAGGAATTCTTACAGCTCGTCACTGAGCGAAGCCAGACACAACTGAAAACTGAGCGTGCAGCTCAGCAAAGAGAATTGAGTCGGGCACAAAACCGCATGACAGAGCTGGATACCTTATTTCGTAAGATGTACGAGGACAACGCCGCTGGGCGGCTGAGTGATGACCGCTTTGACCAGCTGGCCGCCGACTTTGAACAGGAGCAGGCAGTGCTTAAAGAGCGCATTCCTGACCTTGAACAGGCACTTGCCGAGCAGGAAAAACAGACTGGCAATATGAAGAATTTTCTTTCTCTGGTGCGAAAGTATACGCATATTCAGGCGCTTACGCCTACGATGCTCCGGGAGTTTGTAGAGAAGATTGTTGTCCATGAAACAGATCAATCCTCCGGCAAGCGTGTCCAACGGGTGGAGATTCACTACAATTTTGTAGGGGATGTGGAGGCACTGGCAGTACATAGGGAGATTATGCAAGCGATTGAATCAGCGTAGAGAACGCAAATCCGCCGTGAAGCACACGGCTTCACGGCGGATTTGCTAAGGGTTGATAGACTATCGTTGTCTAACTTAACCCTTGGTATTACTAGATTTCTTGAAAAAGTCCTGACTCAACACCCGCACCACGCAAAAGTCGTCGAACTCAGTCGAGTTCGACGACTTTTTGCTTCGCTAAAAACATTCGTATTCCTAAATTTAAAATTTAAAAATCCTGATTGAGCACAGTACTGTCAACAGACTCCTTATTGTGCGTTATCTAAATTTGATTATACAGCAAAGAGCGAGAGTCATCCGCCTTTTGAGGTGCACCTCTCGATCTTTGGGGGAGGGTGGTTACCTACTTCTGTAACACTCTCCTCCATACCAAACGTATGTACAGCTCGGGTTACTCTATTGCGAGAGATCCATATTCTTCAAAGCGGAGACTATGCTATCTTTCTTTTACTTGCCGCATATCACCTTCAAAAAGCTCTATCAGGTTACCTGTTGGATCATGAATAAAAATTCCGTACGTACCCCATACATCGGCAGTCATAACGATTTCCACGCCATGTGCGGCAAGCTCCGCTTTGGTCTTCTCCCGATCTGGTATGGTAAGGGAAAAGTGCTTGTTTCCATGTACACGGAGATCGGTGTTAGGAAACTTGCGTTCCTCGGGAAGGGGTGCTGCATCTTTGGCCTCAAAAAGCTCCAGCACCATACCCGGCCCTGCCATATGGGCTGTTCTCACATCAATGCCTGGGATCGCCCCATTTGTAATCAGTGTAAAGCCAAGTATCTTTTCATACCAAGCAACCGATACCTCCAAATCCGCTACGCTGACCGCAAAATGATTGACGCCGGAAATTGTAATACTCATCTGCGCAGCCTCTATCTTTGAATAAACTCAATGAGCACGTCGTCCGGCCCATGAATAAATGCCACATACATATCAAATGCCATTCTGGGTCCCATGACCACCTCTACGCCCTTGCCCAGAAACTCGGCAAGCACGGCGTCCAGGTCATCCACCTGAAACGCAACATGCTTCGTCCCACACGTCTGCAGATCATCGTTGGGGAAGCGGCGCTCTGGGGGGAGCGGTATCGGATTTTGATGTTCAAACAGCTCCATTTCAAAATCCGCTCCATTGGACAGGAACGCGGCGCGAAAGCCCATCGGTGTAAACTCCGACTTACTCAGCAGCTGAAAGTCCAGAATATCGGCAAACCATTGAATGGCCTCTTCCAAATTGGTAACACTGATGGCGCAATGCAGCGGACGAAAAATTCTCTTGGACATAGGAAAGCTCCTTTCTCACTGTTATGATTCAAGCGCCAGGCGGCTGATGATATCCTCTTGCAGATCCTTGCCTAATTCCACAAAATATGCGCTGTAGGTAGCAACACGCACCAGGAGATCCCTGTACTCGTCCGGGTGCGCCTGCGCCGCCCGCAAGGTTTGAGTGTCGACGATGTTGTACTGCACAAAGAACCCGCCCTGCTCCAAGAACGCACGGAGCATCGCCTCAAATTTCTTAATGGAGACCGGATCCTTGAGCGCACTTGGACTAAAGCGCATATTAAAGATGGAGCCATTGGTCAACTTAACATGATCAATCTTTCCAACGGAGCGGTAGGTGGCGATGGGGCCGCTCACGTTTCTGCCCTGGTAAGGCGAGATGCCGCCCTCCGAGATAGGCAGCCCAGCCAAACGCCCGTCTGGAAGGGCACCGACAATACCGCCAAGCGGTACATTGCCGGTCAGGGCGGCGGGGGAAACTGTCATCTTCGAGCCGCCAGAGCCCTTGAGCGGCGTAATCACCGCCACACAATGCATCAGGACGTCATTGACAAGCTCATCCACATAGTCAATGTCGTTTCCAAATTTGGGTGCGTCCGAAAGGAGCTTATGCAGCTGGTCATACCCTTCAAAGTTGTGATCGAGTGCGTCGATGAGCTCGGACATGGTGGCTGCCTTGTCCTCAAAGATGACCTTTTTGATTGCAGCCAGGGAGTCGCCGACATTGGGCGCGCCGGAAGGGGAGATGGAGGAACGGTTGTAGCGGGTAGCGCCGCCCCACATATCCTTGCCCTTTTGGATGGGGCCCTCAAAGAGGCTGGAGTGGAAGGGCAATGGCCGGTAGGTCGTGGCCATATGCCGGTCTGTGCTTCTATACAGCACCGCCAGACGCAGGATGACCTCCGCCTGCTTTTGGTACGCCTGCCAAACTTCTTCATAGCAGGTAAAGGCTCTGGGATCGCCTGTTTGTACGCTGATCTGCTTGCCGTCTATGCGCCGCTTGCCGTCATTGAGCGCCAGCTCCAGGCAGAGTGGGAGGTTAACGAGGTTGCCCGGTGTGTCCACGCTTTTTCCCGCCACGGTAACAGTACTACAGCCGGTGATAATGTAGTTGCGGGCGTCCTCCAAGTCATATCCATCGTGGAGCATCTGCTGGATAATGGTCTCATCACCCATAAACTTAATCTTACCGCGAAGCGCCTTTGCCACCTCAATTGCGCGAATAACAAAGGAGCTCGGCGTCTTACTGGAGATGCGCACCACCAGGTCATTCTGGGTCAGGCCGACATCCAAATCCGCATCCAGACAAATGTAGGACAGCGCATTGACAACATCTCGCCCCCCCTGATCCAGACCGCCGACAATTACGTTCATTGTCTGAGGCCAGCCAGTAAATATTTTAGAGGTCTCGTTGTCGTCCACGTTGACAACCCCATTGGCCTTAATATACAGCATGGAGATCAGCATTTTTGCCGTGTCGTCGTCCAGAATACCGGCCTGCTTATCGCGCAGATAGAAGGGGTAGAGCGTCTGATCCAGGCGGCCAAAGCAAAGCCCGTTGCCTTGCCCCTCAATATTGATGATAGTCCAGGTGAGCACGATGGACTGTACCGCTTCATAGAAAGTGCTGGCCGGATTTGCAGGCACCTTGGCGCACATAGCCGCTATTTCCTCCAATTCCGCCTTCCGAACCGGATCCGCAGCCTGTTTGGCCTGCTCCGCCGCCAAGTCCGAATAGCGCTGCGCAAAGCCAATGGCTGCTTCGTTGCTGATTAAGGCGGCATTCAGGAACTGGAGCTTTTCAAAATCATCAGGGACAACCAGATCCAGACCTGCGATTTCATCCTCAATTTCTTTGCGAATACCCAGTAAGCCGACGCGCAGCAGCTTTTCATAGTCGGCGCCCACATGGGTCAGGTGGTGGCCGTTTCCGGTTATGGTCGGTCCTGCAATCAGTCCGGATTCGGTATAGGCGAGGATGTCCTCCGGCACCTTCACGCGCCACATGGAAGCCAGCTCCCGATCCTTCCAGTAGCGGAGCATGGCGCGAATTTTCTCCTGATTTTCTGCCGCGATGGGTTCAAATGTGTTTGTGGGTCTGGTAGAGATGTCGTCCATCTGCTCATTGAGAAATTGAGCGATAATCTCCGGCAGGAGCATGGCTCCTCTCCAATATTCCGTAATGCGGCCTGCCAGAAGCTCGTCGTCATCCAGTGCAATGCTGATGCTCGCCAGCGACTTTTTCAGTGCATAGGCCTGGCGGAACACGGGCTCACGCCCCTCTGTTTCCTGGTATGCCTGCGTCACGCATTCGGCTCGCTCCAGGCTGACCGACGGTTTTACCAGCATATGGCTGCGCAGACGGCGAATTCGTTCTCTGTTATATTTCATAACGGTTACCCCCATATCAAATTAAAATGAATTTATCCCCCACTTTGCGCATTGAGGCCGTACCGCCGAAAAAGGTCAAGCAGTTCTTCCTCCCGCTCATGGGGAATCGAAGTGCTAAATAGATCAGGAATGCACCAGCCCAGCTGGCGGTATTTTAGCTCCGAGTAGCTGTGGATAGGCAAAATATCCACCCTCTTGATGGATTTCATCGGCGCGAGAAATTCCGCTGTCGCCATCAGATTTTCCGCTGAGTCAGTATACCCGGGTATGATGGGAAGCCTGATAATGATGTCCTTTCCCAGCGAATCCCGGAACCGCAGATTTTCATGGATGATCTTGTTCGATACCCCGGTGGCTTCCAAATGGCGGGCGTTGTCCATCCCTTTTATGTCGTATAGAACCAGGTCGGCTTCTTCCAACGCGGCCAGACCGTCCTCTGTGGTGATATAGCCGCAGGTGTCCAGCGCCGTGTGGATATACGCCTGTCGGCATTTGCGCAGAAGCGCCAAGGTAAATGCACCGTGTACAGTCGCCTCGCCGCCGCCGATGGTCACCCCTCCGTCCAGGCCATAATAGGCCTGATCTCTGGCGAGCTCCTGATAAAGCGCGTCAACCGTATACTGCTTTGCAAAGCAGTCCAGCGCACCGGTGTAGCACACCTTGGTACATTCCAGGCAGTCATTGCATACCGTCCGGTCAATGTTGGGGATCGGATTGCCTTTCGGCAGATGAATCGCCCCGGACGGGCAGGCTTCCAGGCATCGTCCGCAACCGTTACAGTCCTCCGCGGTATATTTGAGCTCATTATGGACGCGCTGCCCCTCCGGATTGCAGCACCACCGACAGGTCAGCGGGCAGCCCTTCAAAAAAATCGTTGTGCGGACACCCCAGCCGTCTACCGTGGAGCCATGTACGATATTGAAGATCGGCGCTGTCAGTTCTTTTCCATTCATAGGCGTACCTCACAGTATTTCATATTGCTTTGAGATGCGGGTTCCGGGCACGGTGGAAAACCGTCCTTCCTCCACCCGCGCCGGAAGCCTTGTATCCCCAAAACATACCGCCCGCTTACTTGCTGTCCGCTAAGATTCCTTTTAGCGTATTGGCATAATAGGGATTTCCTACAATGCAGCCTGTATGCGCCTGATTTACTAGCAGTATACTGCATTGGTCACACCCTGTACACCATTTAATATCCTGTTCCCGACCCTCGCGCAGTTTTTTGGGCAGATACGGATCGGCCAGACATTGGCGCCCGAGCGCCACCATATCTGTGACACCCTCCGATATCATCTGATCCCCCCAGTGGAGCAGACTGTTTTTCTCCGGTGCTACGGCTTGGAAATTCGGCTGCTTCCCATCCCGGAAGATGGAGTATCCACCGCCAATGACGACCGTCTCGGGCTTTAAATTGTCCCGGCAAACCTTTTGGAAGTATTGTCCGAGATATGCGATATAGGGAGCGGAGCGATCGGGCTTTACAAGCGCCAGCGTGTGCCGCGGCGCGCCACAGGTTTGCAGGATATAGGAAGCACCTCGTGCCTCCAAGCCCTGAATCAGGTCAATGGATTCGGTCAAATCCATAACCGCGCTCTCCGGACCGGCGGTTCCCTGCCCACCTGGGAAGCCCTCATAGAGAGAAATCTTTGAGCCGATGATAAAGCTTGGATCGTTGACAGCATCCTGAATCCGTTCCACAAGGTCAAACGCAAACTGCCTGCGATTTTCCCAAGAGCCGCCATATTTCCAGCTGTGCCGGTTGAAGGGGCGAAGAATCTGGGAGCCGAGATACCCGGCGCAAAGCTTGAGATCAATGCCGTCGGCACCTACATCGTGGGCAATGACTGCAGACTGCACGTACTGCTGGATTATTTTTTCCACGTCATCCTCACCGATCAGTTCAGCGCCTTCAAAGCCATACAGCGGCTGCTGTGTTACCCTGATCTGCTTTGAAACGCGCGGATCGCTGACCTCTCCGGCATGTGTGAGCTGAAGGACAAAGACATTATTGCTGTTAACCCGCTTTAACCGCTGTACTAACTGTTCCAGCGCCTTTGCGTTGTGCGGCATAATGCTCAGCTGATGCCTGCTGGATATGCTATCATATTGACAGGTGATCGCCTCCAGGTCAATGAAACCGGCTTCCCCCGTAAAATAGCCTTCATACCGCGCATAGGTTCTGTCGGTCGGATTCCCGTTTTCATCCGCATCGACCCCCTCCATCGCATTGATTGCAAATCGGTTTGGCACTACCTTATGCCCGATCTGAATGGGCTGTAATAATGCGTTCTTTTCCATATTGGCACCTCCTTATGTAATCCGCATCCGTTTTGGATGCTATTAGCCTGGCTTTCCAATTAATTTGTCCTTTGTCAGGATCATGAGCACAAGCGCCACGATTCCACAGCCAATCAGGATATAGTACGCACCCGTAATGGAGCCCAAAAAGGAGAGGCCAAACGCAACCACCGCGAAGGCGGAAACGCGCAAAAGGTTTGTGATACAGGAGACGACTCTGGAGGCGGCCGCATAATCCCATCTTCCAAAGGTGGTAATCAGCATAGAGGGGCCAAGGTTACCGATTCCGCCGACAGAGGAGCCTACCATAATAATTCCGACCCAGGTCAGGGCGGTGTTGTTAATACCAAATGTGATAATAATAACAGCCACTACATACCAGATAATAAATAGAATCGACGTTTTCCGTGTCCCGATTTTGGTATCAAGGGCGCCCCAGATAAAGCTGCCAAGAATCCCAATCGCGGAAGCGACCGACAGCTGGAACATGGCCGCCTCCAGTGTCATGCCCAATTCCATCATGCGTGGAATCCACTGCCCCAGAACACCGATGGTTACCATAAAGATCAGGCCGTAGCTGATCGACTGCGTCCAGACAACCGGCGTCTTCAGCAGACGGGAGATGGTCCACGGACTTTTGTATTCCAGCATCTCCTTTTGGGTTCTTTCCAAGTCCTCCATACCAGAAGTGTCACCGTCTGGAGCGAGACCAATTTCCTCCGGGGTGTTTTTCACCCAGAAGATGGAGACAATTCCGAGAACGATGCATGCCACACCAAAGCAGGAGAGTGTGTTTGCAATCCCGACTTTCCCCATGAGCGCATTGAAAATGGGAGGGGTCAAGCAGGTACTCAGGCACATTCCGGCAGAGGAGATGCCGAGCACAATGCCCTTCTTCCGGGGGAACCAGTTGGCGGTCAGTGTACCGGTCAAAATGGCACCGAATTGGAAGGCAAAGAAGAAAATACAGCAGCAAATAATGAGGTAAACCGCAAAGCTCCCGGTTCGTCCAAACAGTAACGAGAAAATTCCGGCTCCAAGCAGGGAAAATACAATGGCAAACCGATTCCCCTTCTTTGTAACAAGCACCGAGGCGACAAAGGTTCCGACCACACCGGCATAACCGGCAATGGTTGCCACGTTAATCGTCGCGCTATAATTCCAGCCATACATCTCGACGAACACTGCGGGCATAATGTTGAAGATATCATTGGTCAGTGCGGCAAAGAGGAAAAACATAAGCGCAACTTGAATCTGGAGAACCCATCCATAAGCAAAGCTTCGTGTCCCAACCGTTTTCATGATAAATCTCCTTTCCTATAACACACCTACACCGTGCTTCTCAGCACATAAATTCCGTCGTGGAAGGTATCGATAAAAATATTGCCCCTGTTGTCTACGAGTACATCCTCTGTAGTTGCCAAATTGGGACCCTGATATGTATTTTCAAAGCACCATTTTTCCGGCTTTGGCGGAATAAAATAAGCGATCTCCTTTGGCACATAGGGGTCTGCGATATCATAGATCCGCAGGCCTGCATGGAAATAGCAGCAATACAGTCGGTCGTTTCTGTCCTCCAGCGCGGGATGGTCGTGGGGTTCGTGGATATTATGCGGGCCAAAGGGACCTTGGCAGCCGAGGCCGCAATCGTTGAAGTTTGGATAGGGGAAATCCGCCGGAACCTCTGGGTAGGGGAAGACAGAGATGAGGGTTGGGTCGCTCACATCACGACAATCTACCATACCAAGGATATTGAGCGGCTGCGCTTGCCCCTGTATGACCTCCTTTGACAGGCACGGGAAGCGTTCGCCCTCATTGGTAAAGATGGCGTATGGTCGCTTGGAAAGCGGCAAAACAGTGTGGCAGCGTGCGCCGGAAAATTTCCCGCCAAAGACGGGGTAGGTTTTTAGCTGCCCCACAATCTGCGGCAAATGGATATCCGATATGTCTAAGATGACCATTCCGGCGCCATTATACCCGCAATATACATGGTTTCCTTTCACATAGGGTGGGCCGTGTAACCCCGCGTAATCCATTGGGAATTTTGTGTCCGGCTTATCCTTTGCCAGAATTCCGCGCTCCCATTGCTCCGGCATCCACCAGCGTCCCACCTCCACCGGATTGGTTGGATCCTCGATGTCCAGGATTCGATAGATCATGTTGCTAAATCCGTCACAGGTCGCGGCTAAATGCACATATCTGCCGCCATTGTAGAAAAAGCGGTGTACCCCAAGACAGATGTTGTCGCACGGCTGCGCCTCCCCAGCAAGCCATGTGGACAGGAGCTTTGGATTTTCCGGGTCTGTTTTTACATCATATATTTTTAGCCCCGGAATGTAGGGATCATCCCGACCGATATTGTGCAGAAACGGGATCCCTGTCCCCATTGCGCAGATCATAAGCCCATCCGCAACTTGAATTTTATTCATTAGCTGTCCCGACAGGTTCGGCCCCTCCAGAAAATGCACAAAGCGGGGAGTGCTCGGATCGGTAACCTCCAGAATGGTCGTACCTGAATGCCTGAAATGTGATACATACAGGTAATACCGCCCATTGACCTCCTGCATCGCCATTTGGAAGCCTGGCCGATCATTTAGATTGTGAAAGCCAATGAGCTCAATGTTTTTGCTATACATTTTTCCTCCGTTCACAGAATTCACCTCACAGTTTTTATTAGACGTTTTAGCTACCTTTATGATATTTTATAAATTGATTTTTGTCCAATTGTTAAACTGGTAAGCAGGCATAGCCAAACAGCTATATCTGCTTACCGGTTGCCATAGCCGATCGACTATGGTATAATTTTTTTGTTAGAAACCGATCTGTTTTTCCCTATTTCAGTTTGTGGATGGGTGAGGTAACGTATGAATACATTGCAGATTTCCTACTTTCTTTCGATTGTGGAGCATCGAACGTTCTCAAAGGCATCGGAAGAAAATTATGTATCCCAGCCAACCATCAGCAAGCATATCCGCAATTTAGAAGCAGAGCTTGGGACGAAGCTGTTTGACCGCACAAAAACCCCCATTGAATTAACTTCAATAGGGGAGGTGTATTACAAATTATTTTCAGATTTTATATCTGAATTGGAGCGGATTCAGGAGCTTGGCCGGAAACAGCATGCTTCCTTTGAGGGCCGGATTCGAATCGGCATTTTATCGGGCTGGAAGCTACCATCCATACTAACCGATCTTTTAATAGAATTTCAGGAAAACCATCCAC
>JAJBUC010000060.1 GCA_020860545.1 Oscillospiraceae bacterium
GTATAGCGGGGGTAACAGGGGCGACGCTGTCCGGGCTGACCGCGTGCTACAATACAGGCAGCGTCCGCTGTGAGGGGACAACCAACAACTACCTTGGCGGGCTGATCGGTACCATGGGCGCGGGCAGCAGCAGCGCCCATCAGGTGATCTCCGACTGCTACAACACCGGAGATGTCACGGTAGAGAGCACCGCAAGCACCACCTATGCGAGCGGACTGGTTGGGAGTGCGGGTAGTTATACGGAGTTGACGCGTTGCTATAACACAGGGAATATAACAGGCATGGGCCGTGTGGCAGGCATCGTGTTCAGCCTGCCGGCGACGGGTACGGTACGCAACTGCTACAACACAGGCGACCTCACAGTGGTCGAGGGACTCCCCTCGCTTCCGTATATTGCGGGTATTGCCATGGTATCCGGTGATGGCGCAACGGTTGAGAACTGCTACAGTATGGGTGACATTACGCCAAACGGCGTTGCGCTTACAAACGTGAGCGGCATTGTGGCGGGTGGCACCGTCGCAGCCCCGCAGAGCCGTTTAAACACTGCGATCGTCACCGATTGTTACTACCTGACACAGGACGATATGGTTTTTGCCGATGCGGAAAAGAGTGGTGTGACGGGATTGACGCTGGACGCCTTTACCGGCGGGGCGGCAGCCTTCCGGTTGGATATGGAGAGCGCCACCGGAAACCGCCGTCTGGTTTGGAGCCAGAGTACCGAGACAGACGGGGACGGGGCGACATGGCCGGTGCTGGCCGACGATGTGCATACGCCGGTATATCAGGCCACACTCAGCGGACTGACCGGGCCCGGCAGCCTGACCGTTGGGACCATCTCACCCATCTCCGCTGCGGGGGAGACCGGCTATTTCCGCGCCGGGGAGAGCCTGACGGTCACCGCCACACCGGAGGGGGCGGCGGTGCTACAATCGCTGACCGCATTCAATCAGCGCAGCGGGCAGCTGCTGTACAGCACAAGCAAGCAGACGGGCATGGCAGTCCCGACGCCCACGGACGCAATCTGTGTCTACGCCGCTTTCGCGGAGGTGCCGGGCGGCTCGGTGCAGGTGACGCTCCACAGTACCGAGGGGTATTTTACCGACGCGGCGACGGAAAAAACCTATACCATACCCGCGGGTATGACCATCCAGGAGTACTTTGACGGACTGGAGGAGGCGGTGCCGGAGCCGGTCAGGGACCCGGTGGGCGAGGATGAGTACTTCTTCCGCGGCTGGTACAGCACCGAGACACGGAGCCATCCCACGGACTATTTTGCCGTCGACGCGGTGCTGGTGGAGGACACCGACCTCTACGCCGGGTGGAGTATCAAGGGGACGGTGGATGTCAACTATAATCTCGGCCTGCTTAACGACAAGGCGGCGGCTGACGGCAGCGTCCTAAGTGTGCCGAGCACCGTATCGGCGAAGGTGGGCGCGCTGGCAGTGCCGCCAACCGGCGCGGATGTGTGGGCAGACTGGGCGACGTACTATAACGAAGAGACAGAACGGTTTGAGTTTCCCATTGTGCTTGCGGAGGACGGCACGGTGCTTCTCTGCTATGTTTTGACGGGCTGGACGACCAGCGAGGTACAGAGCAAGCGCCTGACGCAGAGCGGCGACGTCTTCTGGAATTTTGAGACAGACATTATACCGCTCGAAACCGATACCGACACCGGGATTACCCTCTATGCCTGCTGGAGCATGGTTTCGCCGCAGTTTGAGCAGGGAGCGGGGGTGCCATATGAGATAACGGAAGTGAATGATTTCCTCTGGATGGCGGCCATATCGGAGCAGGGCTATGACTTCACCGGCGATTCCTTCACATTGGGGAACGATATTGACCTGTCCGATACCGAGTGGGAGGCTTCTATCTTGTACTTTAACGGTGCGCTTGACGGGGAGGAGTATACGATTACCCTGCCGGGGGATTTGGAAATGCCGTTGTTCAACGAGCTTGGGTCTGCGGCGGTGATTGAGGATCTGCGGCTTGCGGGGGACATCACAACCAGCTATGTGAGCCGCGAGTGGAGCGTCCTTGCGCTGTATAACGAAGGTGCGCTGTCCAATATCTCGGCTGACCTGACCCTGAACCTGACCCCACTCAAGTATTTGGGTGGGAGCGACGTAAACGCGATAGATGTCACTTATGTGGGCGGCCTTGTGTACGCAAATGAGCAGGCGGGGGAAATAGATGACTGCACGGTGGCGCTGGACTTCACATGGAGCTGGAGCAGCGGCAACGGGTCATATGTTACAACATTTTATGTCGGGGGAATTGCCTGCCAAAATGCCGGTACCATAACAGCGTGCAAGACAGAGGGGAGCGGCATAGACCTGGTGGATTGCAGCTGTGTGACAATCAAGGTTGGAGGCATTGTAAACAGCAATGAGGAAACAGGAACCATTTCAGGCTGTGTCAACGGGATGGATATCTTGCTGCCCACGAGCAGTACCGCATCGGGATCATATAGTGGCTATATCGGCGGAATTGCGGTTTCAAATGCCGGAGCGGTGACGGAGTGTACCAACCTTGGCAAGATATCAAGCGCACGCAGTTATATCGGCGGAATAGTTGCATCCATGACCGGAGGCACACTGACCGGCTGCACCAACGGGGATGAGACCGATAAAACACGCGGCGAGGTGACCGGATTTTACACAGTGGGTGGCATCATTGGCAAGCTTAGCGGCAACGGGTCTGACATAACGGCGGAGGATCTCATAAATTACGGGACTATATCCAATAGTATATTCAGTACTGGCAGTGTAGCAGATGTCGGCGGTTTGATTGGGCAGGTACAAGGCACATCAGGAGACGAGATTACACTTTCCAGCAGTGAAAACCATGGCGCGGTAAGTCATCAATACGGCAGCGATGCCGGTGGACTGGTGGGGGACAGCAGCTATCTGGCTATCAGCGGCTGCGATAACAGAGGGGATATCTACTTCAGCCCCGCCTACGCTAGTCGTAATGATTTCTCCAATAAAGGCGGGCTGGTTGGATATGCTAGTTACACGACAGCCGAGGGTTGTAACAACTATGGGAATATTTACGCGGAAGAAGCGGGAAGATGGGTGGCTGCCGGGGGATTGATAGGATCTGCAACAGGAGGCGGCGCAAGCGGAGAAACAGCGCTGTCAAACTGTGAGAACTATGGGAACATCGCGCAGACCGGGGAGACGACTTCTTCCTCTGCTCCCACGGGCGGCCTGGTGGGCACACTGGGTGCTGGCGTCTCCATGGAAAACTGCACCAGCTACGGCGGCATCACAATAGAAGGTGCCTCAGGCACTATCGGTGGATTGGCAGGGAGCAATGCGGGCACCATAACAGACTGTAAAATCGAGGAGTCCGATGAGGTGAGTACAGAGCCGCTGATCGGGCTGACGGTGGAAAGCGCTGTACTGCGCATAGACTTGAACGAGGAGACGGGCCAATATTATGGCGGTCTTGTCGGCAATAATACCGGTGTGATAGACGCGTCTTCCGGCGAAGGCGGGATGGTCATCACCGGGGGGACCGCCGAATATGTCGGCGGCATCGCGGGCATCAACGGCAATGTGAGTACCGCTGCCGACAGTAAGATTACCAACAGCAAATACATAGGCAATATTTCCGTGAAAAAAGGCACATACGTCGGGGGCGTGGCAGGACATAACGTGGGCGGCGTGATCGGTGCGGAAGTCGCGGCAGGCACGTCGTCTGCACAGACGGATGTCAGCTATACCGGAAATATTACGGTGGAAACCGGCACCTACATCGGCGGCCTGCTCGGCGCAAACAGCAGCTACACCTACCAGAAAGACGACGTAACCGAGCTGTTGCAGTCCAAGCTGTCCGGTGCTGTGTTCAGCGGTAGCGTCACGGCAGGCGGAAGCGGGAGCGGCGTTGGCGGCTCTTATGTCGGCGGCCTGATCGGGGCCAATGAGGGCGCGGCCGCCAACATCTATGGCGAGGACATTCAGGTTGCTGTCGGCAGCATCTACATGAGCGACGCCGCAGACGGCACAGGCTATCTGGGCGGATTGATCGGCTACAATGCCGTGGGCGCGTCCCTGAAGAATTCCTACGCCACAGGCGGGCTGAGCCTCCCGGACGGAGTGGATGCAGAGACGGCGGCGGTCGGGTATCTGATCGGCGGCAACGATGTCGAAGAGCGAGCAGACGTACAATATAATTACTGGTACTCCACCCAATCGGATGACACCGCTGTTTCCGGCATAGGGGTCAATGTTCTGGCGGATTCCGCATCCAACTACTATGGCGCGGAGGGCTGGTCGGAGAGTCCGGGCTACTCCTATAGCCATGGCATGTGGAAGAGCGACGACGCCTTCCACAGCGGCGAGGTCGCCTATTACCTTGACGGCGCAAATCTTGCCCACCAGGGCGTTTGGACGCAGGACGAGGCTGTCGGCCTCCCGGCGTACGGCGACCCGAGCTATTACCGGGTGGGGGTAGACAGCTCAAGTGAGGGCGGCAGCGTGACCGTCGTGTATGGCGAGCGCAGTGTGACCAATACCGGCGCGCTCTACGTCCCGTCGGGGGGCACGGTTACCGTGTCCGTGAAGCTGGCCGCGAAGACGGATACGTATGAATGGAATGTAAGTAACATCTATATGGCCGGCTCAGGCACGGAGGATGAGATCATTCAGACAGGCTCGGTCAGGATCCCCACCGATAAAAGCGTGACGATATGGGCGGAGTTCTATACGACGCCGCTGGTAAAGGATCCGGATCCATCACCCTCGCCCTCGACCTCCGCGGAGACCGTACAGAGCAAGAGCACGGGCGGCAGTGCGCGGAGCGGCAGCGGCAGCACCATAAACTCCAACGGCGTACCGGGCGGCTCCGGTACGGAGCCGGAGGGTTCTACAGAGACCGGTACGGGAGCGCCCGCGGACCAAGCCGGGAACGGCGGCGACGCGGCGACCACCACCGGGACGACGCCGATGACAAGCCAGACGAGCACGGCAACGGTGGATACGCCCACTGTCACGGTGGTGGCACCGGTTGCGGATGTTGCACAGATCGCAGAGGGCGGTACCGTGCCCGAGGCGGCCGATGCCGCGCCCCAGTCGGAGGAGGAGAATCCGGACGAATGGACGGACCCGGTTGAGGAGGAGATTGAGCCGGAGGAGCCGGTGGACCCGGAGGTCTATGTGTTGGACCGCACGGCGGCGGACGTGCTTGCGGAGAACCCGGCGATTGTCGCGCTGATCGTGGCTGTGGTTGCGGCACTTATTGTCCTGAGTGTGCTGCTGAACTATAGAAGGCGCAAGCATTCCAGCTAAAAGAGCGGACTATCGGCGCGCCTGTCCCACGCGCCTTATGTACCGGGGGACAGGCGGCTGATACGCCAAGCGCGACAGAAGCAATCCATTCAGATGGGAGGCATCAGTGATTGATGAAATATCAAGGGAGGTCTGCGTGGAAGCAATGGCTCATTTTTGCCGTTCTTCTTATGCTGCTCGTTACTGCGCTGCCACTATCCAGTGCGGCGAAGGTCTATGATGTCGAAGCTGAGCTGAAGCTGGAAAATAAGGTGCAGGGAATCTACAGCGATGCCTCCGGTATGGTGACATACAGTGACGATGGGCAGGGCGGCGCCATTTTGATGAGCTGCGATGAAAAGGTCGCGGGGGAGTTTGTGGTGCCGGGCAGCTTTGAGGGCAAGCCTGTTACCGCCATAAACGACTATGCCTTTCTCTACTGCGCGGGCATTACCGGCATGGAACTTCCCGCAAGCGTGACCAGAGTAGGGGATGGAGCGTTTTCCTGCTGTTCCGGTATGCGGTATGTGACGCTTGCGGGCAGCGGCGTCGCCATTGGCAGCAGGGCATTTTACTACTGTGCCTCGTTAACGGATTTTACCGCCAACACGGTGTCCTCCATTGGGGAATATGCGTTTGAAGTGTGTACCGCGCTCAGGGAGATTCAGATTCCGGAGGGTCTTTCCGTGATTGCGCCGTTTGCGTTCAAGGACTGCACCAGCCTGCGCACGGTGCGCATGGGCTCTGCCACGGCGGAGATCGGGGAGCAGGCGTTTACAGGCTGCACGGCGCTCGAAACCGTTGTCTTTTCACCGGCCACAGCTGCGATTGGGAAGCAGAGCTTCCTCGGCTGTACATCGCTGGCCACGCTGGAATGGTCCACAGGCTTACAGCGGATCGGTGCGAATGCCTTTGAACAGTGTACCGGCTTGACGGAGGTATCCTTTCCGGAGGGACTTTTGACGCTGGAAAAGGGCGTTCTGACCGGCTGCACCGGACTGCAAAGCGCCAGCCTGCCCGAAAGCCTGAGTCTGGATACGGGAACATATCTCTTCCAGAATTGCATCAATTTAACGCAGGTGAGTATACCGGAGCATTGGACGACCATTCCCGATGGATTCTTTTCCCACTGTGAAGCACTGTGTTACACGATTCCGGAGAGAATTCAGACCATCGGTGACTTGGCGTTCGAAGCCAACTATGCGATGACTGAGCTGACGATTCCGGGCAGTGTCAGTACGGTCGGGACCAAGGCGTTTTACGAATGCAAAGGACTAACCTATATTGAGATCCCCGGGACAATTACCAGCTTTGGCTTAAATATCTTCGGCTCGTGCAGCGGGATCACACAGGCGGTACTGCCCGAGAATATGACGGTCATACCGGAGTCCCTATTTAACCACTGTACGGCGCTGACGAGTGTGAATCTCCCCGCTGGGCTGGTCGAAATCGGCGGAGGTGCATTTGCCCTGTGTCCGCTCGAAATAGATCTTATCATCCCGGAGGGGGTGACAACCATTGGCGGTTCCGCGTTTCTCAAGCCCGCTTATTTTGTCGGCAGCGGGCCGCCGCAGGAGATCGTATTGCCGGAAGGGCTCCGTACCATCGGGCACTATGCGTTTAAGTATAACACACCGCGGAGTGTCGTGATCCCCTCAACGGTGGAGAGCGTCGGAAACGAGGCGTTTTCGGGCTGCATCTACTTGACTGACGTGACCATAAAATCAGGCGGAACCGGGGAGGCATGGGAGTCAAATGTTTTTAAAGACTGCCCCATTGAGGAATTGGAGATTCCTGCCTCATGGACAACCTTCAAAAGCTGGGTAAGCGGTAACACAGCGATCAAAAAAGTAATTATTCCGGAGGGCACCACACGGATTGAGGCGGATACCTTCAAAAACTGTACGTCACTGGAAACGGTGGTGCTTCCAAGCACGATAGAAGAGATTGGAAGCGCCGCGTTTGCCGGATGTACTGCGCTGAAGGAAATCACATTGCCCGAGAATCTGGTATCCATTGGTTTGTGCGCGTTTCAGGGCTGCGGCATAGAGGAGCTTACGATCCCGTCCTCGGTACGGACGATTACGGAGCGGGCATTCAGAAACTGTGAGCAGCTCAAATCCGTAAACATCAAAAACGGGGTTACGGCACTGGGGCGTCGGGCGTTTGAGGGCTGCACCGCGCTGGAAACCGTATACATGCCCGCAACGGTTACAACCCTGCAAACCACGCTGCACGGCCTGTTTGAGGGCGCGGTGTCCCTAAAGACGGTGATCTTTAACGAGGGTGCAACTGAGGTGCCGCAGCAGGCGTTTGCCGGCTGTACCTCAATTGAAAACGTCGTTCTGCCTGCCTCAATGAAGACCATCTCCTATCAGGCATTTAGCGGCTGTACCGCGCTCAAATCCATAGACATCCCGGATGGGCTCACAGAGATCAAACAAAACGCCTTTGCGGGGTGTACGAATCTGACGGAAATTTACCTGCCGGACTCGCTTACCCGCATTGATGCCTCCGCGTTTCGGGGTGCGGGACTGGTTACGGTTACCCTTGCCGAGGGGTTGCGCGCGGACAGTTTTAATTTGACCGGCGGCTCTCTGGCCGATTCGCCCATGAGTGGGAGCGGATATACGGCGGGGGATACTAAAACCAGCGCGTTTGCGCAGTGCGCCGACTTGAGAAATATCAATATTCCCACCGCGTGGGACGGCCTTCCCGCCTATTTTCTCCATCAGTGTACCGGCTCCTTGGATGGGCTGGTTCTATCAAGCAGGATCAAGACTCTGGGCGCCTATGCACTCTACGGAACGGGCCTGCGCTCACTGACCATACCGGAGAGCGTGGGAGAGGATGGACTGGGCGAATTTGCAGTGGGAGGAAACGCATTCCTAACCGAAATCAACCTGCCGGCGACGTGGAAAACCCTGCCTGCGGGTTTGTTTCAGGGAAATCAGAGCCTGACGGAATACACCGTTCCGGAGAATTTCACGGCCATTGGCGCGAGCGCCTTTCAGGGGAGCTATCTGAAAAGCATTACCATCCCCAATCAGATCACCTCCATTGGCGTGAGTGCGTTTGCGGACTGCACCGCCCTGACACAGGTCGATATGCCGGATGCCCTGACGTCACTGGGCAAAATGGCCTTTCAAAACTGTACAGCCCTTACGTCGATCACGGTACCGGCGGTGGAGACCATCGAAAAGAATACATTTCTGGGCTGCACGTCCCTGCAAACCGTGACAATCAACAGTGGGGTGCAATCCATTGCCTTTATGGCGTTTGGGCGCTGCTCCAACCTGCTCACGGTGCAGATTCCGAATAGCGTGACGGAAATAGAGCCGGACGCGTTTTATAGCAGTAACATGGGCAATGTCCAGATCCTCTGCGCGCAGGGCTCCTATGCCGATACGTTTGCGGAGGACTGCCTCTACCTGGCCACTGCGCGCAGCGCGGTACCGGCGGGCATGGAGTTTTTGCCCAGGGATACAGTGGACGAATCAACTGCGGGCGGCTACTATGTAAACTATCAGGGCATGCAATTTTATGTGGGCTATGCGCGCCTCGCTGGTTATTCTCCGTCGGCTGGACTGAGCGGGTATAGCGGCGGCGAGCTTGTGACAGATCTGGTTGTGCCGGACTATTTGGGAAATTATCCGGTGACGTCAATCAGCGGGACCTCCTTTCAAAACAGCACGACACTGCGCAGCATCACCTTCCCGGCCAATTTGAAAAACGTCGGCAGTGGCCTGTTTTCCGGCTGTACCTCGCTGGTCAGTGTTGACTTCTCAAAGTGTACGCTGGAGTATATGTTCATTGGACAAACCGCATTTGACGGGTGCAACAGCCTCGCGCATATCAATATGCCGCCCCGCCTTCACTGGATCCAGAGAGGCGCGTTTTCCGGCTGCACCGCGCTGACGGAGATAGATATGACGAACACATCTATTTCTCAAGTTTTTGACGGCGCGTTTGACGGCTGTACAAGTCTGGCCACGCTCACCCTGCGGGAGGGGCTTCAGGCGATTAACAGCCGTGCCTTTACCAATACTGCGCTCACGGAGGTCTACCTACCCGCATCGTTGCAGCGCTTAGAAAAAAACGCGTTTGATGATGATGTAATTCTTTATTTTACCGGTTCGGCGGTTGAGGTGCGGTATACTTATATTGATGAATTTGGGAACGAACACGCATATCCCATCGCGCCGGTTATCATGCAGAGCGGGGGACAGATTGGTCAGTATTTCGGGGAAGGCCTTGACGGGCAGGCAGATTATTTTGTCACCACGGAGGTCCTGGGCTATGCCCCGTCCGGCATTGAGGCAGCGATAACATTCGTTGCGGCTGACGCAGAGGAGAACGGCGAGGCCGCAGCAGAGGACGAGTCCGCGGACGACACTGCGGCGGCAGAGGAGCTTGCTATAGTGGTGGAGGACAGCGAGGGAGGCTTGGAGACGGAGCGGGAGCTGACAGAGCCGGAACCGGAGCCGGTTCCCGAGAACCCCACTATCTATCAGGTTGTGCAGCAGAGTATAGCAGAAAATCCGGCGGCTGTTGCGCTCGGTGCCTTGGCGGGCATCGTCATTCTTGCCCTTGGCGCGCTGATGCGGTTCCGAAGGTCTGCCCGAAAGGATACGGAATAGTGCGGAAAATGATTGGGCGTGTTGCAGCAAATAAGAAGCTGCAACACGCCGTATTTCTGTTTGGGATAGGCCCCAAACCCCACAAACGCACATTTTATGTGCGGCTGCGTGTTCTGCGAAGCTTTGAAAATGGAACGTTTCCATGCTTTTTGTAATGTTTAGCTTATCGGGCTTCCCAAAAATCAATTATTTTATTATCGCATTCTGCGGGAATAATAATGATATTGCGGTTTTTCTGTTTCGCATAGTCAACTGTGTAGGCAGTGCCGCCTTTGCCGCCGCCATCGTAGACTGCAAGCAAATGAGCTGCATGGTTTACTAAGAAATGGTTTCTTTTGTGCATACACTCCGGTGTGTAGCGATGGCTTACAAAAATATCCTCATCGCATTGGGCGCGAATGTTGTAATACCGCTCCCGCTGCTTTATTGACCACCGCTGGGCCTGCGTTTCACAAGGCATTACTGCTATCAACAGAAGCTGCGGATATTGCTTTTTGAGTTCTAGTACAATTTCCGCACCCCATATGTCCACGCCGAGCGCCATGCCAGATAAATACGTTGTTACGCCCTGGGCAATGAGCGCAAGCACTTTGGATTTCATTTGCGTTTTGAGCTCCACACAGTCAGGGTGCTGTTCATCATATTTGAAATGGAAATGCGCCGGTCTGTGACCTGTAAATGCACAACAGTTTTGAATATCCATATACTTTCGACCTTTCACACTGAGAAAATATATTCCAGCTGTATTCATATTTGTATTCGTTTTACGAACCTATAAATAGAATACCAAATGGAATATGATATTTCAAGAGGTGATTGCAATGTCGAGCTTTATTCCCAAACAATATAAGAAAGACCCTGTTACTATTCGTATGACTGAAGAAAAGACAAAACGTGTAGATAAAGCGGCTGCGGCTCACAATCTGAGCAGAAGTGAATTTATAAATCAGTGCATTGACTATGCGCTTGAAAATATGCCAAAGCCCAAAAATAGCAACAACTAAATAAGAAAAAGACGTGCACCGGATGAATAATAAATCCGGCGAACGCCACTTGTTGTGCTATATTGTCTTGTGCGAAAAATTTATGGAGTATATGCCCCCGCATCAACGATTAGGAAGTTTTATGAGTATCATATAGACCCCAACATATTTTCATCACAATCTGATGTGTTTTTCTATCAAATTTCCATTTACGTTTAATTTGCTGACACGGAATATGAATTAGGGTTATGATAGTAGTATAGCAACATACAACTTAAAATAATATGAAGGGGCGAGTGCCTTTGCAGAGTGACGCAGATTGACAAATCTGCGTTTTGTATTTTTTGGAACGTGACAAAGGGGGCTTGCCCATATTAAAGCATTGTACATTGAAAAAATATGCCACATGGAGGTGCAGTTTGGCAGACGCAAAAAGCTAATCAACAACACCAATCTTACACAGTATAAAATTGAAGCCATTTTCCACAGGGTAGCGATCCCCTGCGCGTTAGCTTGCTTTTCTTTCCACATTTACTGCCTTTTGCTGAAGATTTGTCCACTTTTTGTATATATATAGGGGCTGTCTA
>JAJBUC010000037.1 GCA_020860545.1 Oscillospiraceae bacterium
CCGCGGAACCCCTTCCGGTCAGCAACGCCGGCCCGTTGGCCCCGCTGCTGCGGATGCCGAGTGATAATCGCAGCAACAGCCTCGTGCGCGGCTACCAGACCGTGGAGACCGGCTGGGGGCTTCTGCCGGACGGCACCGGCCTCTCCTGCACCACCACCTTTTTCCCGGGGGCGACACCGGATATGCTCAGCTGGTGGTTTGCCTGGCATCCACTGGAGGATCTGCGGTATGACATCTGGTGCCCCAACTGCCACACCCATGTGGGCATCAACGATCCCGAAGGCAACAAGGACAGCAGCAATATCTCCATCAAAAGCCGCAACTGGGGGAAAATCCACCACCCGGTGGAGGGCTTTACCTTTGACGACGCGGAAGAGATCATCATCAAGTTCTACACGCCCACAGATTTCGGCCTGGACCCCTTCAAGGTGGCCTTGTCCCCCTGTGAGGCAATCCACGGCATCGGCTGCTTCTGCTTCGGCGACCGGCTCAACGCCCTCTTTGGCGACCTGCCCCTGCCCGCGGGCTATTCCGAGACCGACCTGATCCCCTTCAATACCGCCCTGCACACTGCCCGGCCCGTCAAGGGCGGCTGCGAGCTGAGAAGCCGTTACTGGGTGGGCAAAACACTGGTAAACGGAGAGCCTGTCACCGTCAAGCTCGATGGCTTCGACTACGAGCTGGGCGCGTGGAACAACTGCCGCCACAGCCTGATGGAGTACGGCAACCTCTCCACCTTCCTGCCGGAACTCTACACCGCCCTGGGCGGGAAGATCGACTGATCGCATCAGACCGGTTACATACATGACAGGGGGCCGCATCCGGCTGTGATACCGGCCCCCTCAATATATCAGCCGAAAGGAGAGAGACTGTATGTTGGGAATTATTGGCATCATTCTGGCTTTTGCATTTTTACTCCTGATGACCTTTAGAAATGTGTCCACCATTATTCTGGCGACTGTATCGGTCGTCATTGTCGCCGTATTTAACCAGCTCCCCATTGTCAGCGCGGTGACGGAGACCTATGTGGGGGGCATCGCCGACCTGGTCGTCATGCTGTTTATGCTGATCATGCTGGGGACGATTCTGGGACAGATTTACACCCAGTCGGGTGCCTCGACGTCCATTGCCAACACATTCATCAAGGCCTTTGTCAACAGGGCCACCGGAGAGCGCAAAATCCGGGTCGCCTGCGCCGTCATCATCATCATCGCCTGCCTGTTCCAGTTCGGCGGCATCGACAGCTTTGTGGTCATGTTCACCACCTTCCCCATCATCGTCACTATGTTCAAGCAGCTGAACATACCGAGAAAGTACATTCCGGGGATGCTCATGTGCTCCGTTGGCGTGGGGGCTTGCCCCGGCGCGCCGACGGTGCACAATATACTGCCCATGACCCTCTTCGGCACCACCTCCACGGCGGGGGCCGTGCCAGGCGTGGTCGCCTTTTTGATCATTGAGGTCGGTGCGTGGCTCATGATCACCACGCTGATCATCCGGGCAATGCGCCGGGGTGAGGGCTTTGAGTACGGCCAAATGGAGCAGATGCCGGATTTCAATGCCAAGGATGGGCGCTCCCAGCCCAACTTTGTGGTGGCCCTGCTGCCTCTGATTCTGGTATTTGTACTCTTCACCATTTTCGGATTGAATATTTCTATCGCCCTCGCGGCGGGTATCCTGCTGGCACTGGTTCTGATGGGCAAGAACATCTCCCTGAAGGAGATGGTGAACCGGCCCAAATCTCACCACATCATAGCCACGCTGAACAAGGGCGCCGTCATGAGCACCAAGGCTGTCATCGAGATCAGCGTCATCGGCGGACTTGCCGCGGTCGTGGCCAGTACTACGGCGTTCCAGGGCCTGGCCGCCAACCTGGTGGGTTTGCCTATCCACCCGCTGATCATTGTACTGATTGCGGTATTTGTCCTGGTGGCCATCACCAGCTCCCCTCCGGCGGGGCTCGCGATTATCATCCCGATTTTTATCACCGCCTTTGTCGACAACACCGGCGTCCTGGGCATCACCGTGTCCGCAGCGGCCATGCACCGCATCTGCTCAGTGGCCTGCCTCACCTTTGAGACCCTGCCGTTTAACGGAATGGTCGTCATTGGCCTGGATTTGGCGAAGGTCAGGCACAAGGAGGGATATTTCTCCATGTTTATGGCCTCTGTCTTTTTCCCGGTGGTGGCCGCCATCGTGGCAACGGTGATGCTCATCATCGCCCCCGGTCTGGCGTAAATGGTATGGTTGCGCATTGTATTTGCCGCCACTTATGATATAATGATAGATACATTCTGCATATCATCATCAGTGAGGTAACCTGCCGATGGACACTCCGCTCCGCGTTATCGCCCGCATCGAAAGCGACTTTCCCACAAAATTCGGCATTCCACGGCAGAGCGGCATGGTGGATACCCTTGCCGCCCGTGTGGTCTTCACCCCTGCGTACCGCAATCCGGATGCGGTGCGGGGGTTGGAGGCCTTTTCCCATATCTGGCTGATCTGGGGTTTTTCCGCCGTGCCCGATAAACCGTGGTCGCCGACGGTGCGCCCGCCGCGCCTCGGCGGCAACCGCCGGATAGGCGTCTTTGCCACCCGCTCGCCGTTTCGTCCGAACGCCGTTGGGCTGTCCTCCGTGGCGCTGCTGCGGGTGGAGCAGCATCCGGCGCGCGGCCCGGTGCTGCACGTCGCGGGTGCCGACCTGATGGATCAAACGCCCATCTACGATATCAAGCCCTACCTGCCCTATACGGACTGCCATCCCGACGCCCTGGGCGGCTTTGCAGCGGAGCACGAGCGCAACCTTCTGGCGGTGGAAATCCCGCCGGTACTCCTCGCGCGCATTCCGCCGGAGCGCAGGGAGGCGCTCTCCGGCGTGCTGGCGCAGGACCCCAGACCCGCCTACCAGTCCGACCCAGACCGCGTATACGGCATGCCCTTCGGCGCGTGGGACGTGAAATTCACCGTCGCGGGCGGCACGCTGACCGTGACGGATATTTGCGCCCGGTGAGCGGTTGGATTTTGTTGCAATCGCGGCACAGGGTAGGGTATAATGGGGTGTACGATTGATAGGGTGTACGATTCAAGTGTAAGGAGCTAATACCATGAGAAAAAACATGATGATCCTTCTGGCGGTCGTTCTTTTTGTAAGCGCCGTCTGTACGAATACCGCAGTGGCAGATGATACCTATACCTATGTCAATGGCGAACTGGGCTTTACACTCACAATGCCGGCCTCATTTCAAGACAAAATTCTCATTGAAGAGAGTAAATCCGACTACGAAGAGGGACTGTATTACGTTGAATTTACGCACAAGGCGTCCCGCGATGCACTGGAGGCGGAGACTGGACTGCCCGGCGGCGGGTGGCTGTTTTCTATTCACGTCTATAGGCCCCCTAGCGTCTATGTGGCCGATGTCTTTCCGGCGGCTGCACCTCTGGCCACGCACAACGGCGTGACCTATGTTTTAATGAGACCCACAGACGTTCAGTTTTTAGAATCAACCTATGCTGAGTACTCGGAAATTTCTGGCGCTCTGGTGGAATACTATCTTGGCCTGAAAAGCGGCGTGTTCAACGTGATCACGGGCAGCTTCATCGACACCGCCGGTCATTGGGCCGAGGAGGCCATAGAGTTTTGGAGCGGTACCGGTATGGTGGCCGGTTACACCGACGGTACCTTTAGGCCTAACAACCCCATTAACCGGGCTGAGACGGCCACCATCATGGCCCGGCTGATGGAGTATACCGCCAAAGAGGAAAGTACGTATACCGATGTTGTACCCGGTGAATGGTATGAGGACGCGGTGCTGAAGGCGACTGCTGCGGGCATTATGAGTGGATACGGCAATGGGGAATTTGGGCCTTTTGACAATTTGACCCGCCAGGATGCCGTGGTCATTATCTGCCGGGCACGCGGCATAGCGCCGTCCAGTCAGGCCGCCGGATTTACCGACGACGGGAGCATAGCGGATTACGCCAAGGGCTATGTGGCGGCCATGGTGCAGTCTGGGCATATCGGTGGCTACTCGGATAACACCTTCAGGCCGACTGAAAATATCACCAGGGCTGAGATGGTGACGATTTTAAACAACACGGTTACAGCCGGGGGCATGGAATAGGCCCCATAGTATACGAGGGCTACAGGCTCCAGACAAGAGATGGAAATCCAGCCGGTACTCCTCGCGCGCATTCCGCCGGAGCGCAGGGAGGCGCGCTCCACCGCCGCGGGCGGCACGCTGACCGTGACGGATATTTGTGCCCGGTGAGCGGTCGGATTTTGTTGCAATCGCGGCACAGGGAGGGTATAATGGGGTGTACGATTGAAGCGTAAGGAGAATTTGCATGAATATTTGGCATGATATCGCCCCATCGCGCATTACGCCGGAGGATTTTGTCGCGGTGGTGGAGATCCCCAAGGGGAGCAAGAAGAAGTACGAGCTGGACAAGGAGACGGGCCTGATCATTCTGGACCGCGTGCTCTATACGTCCACGCACTATCCGGCGAACTACGGCTTTATCCCGCGCACCTATGGCGACGACAACGACCCGCTGGATGTTCTGGTGCTCTGCTCGGAGGCGCTCGACCCGCTGACGCTGGTGCGCTGCTATCCCATCGGCTACATCTCCATGCTCGACGGAGGCAAGAACGACGAAAAGATCATCGCCATCCCGTTTGCCGACCCGACCTATAATGAGTATCAGAACCTGACCGACCTTCCGGGGCACATTTTTAATGAAATGGCGCACTTCTTTTCCGTCTATAAGGCGCTTGAGGGGAAAGAGGCCATGGCGGGCGACGTCAACGACCGCGCCGCCGCCATTGACGTCATTGCCCGTTCTATTGACAACTATGTGGTGAAATTCTGCCGCTGAATGGAGCAGCTGCCGGGCTTTGCAGCTGCCTGGCCTTTGACGATATGTCTGCACAACCGCCACGGATGCCATCTTCTGCTGACTGCCACGACGGCATGTAAGCGGGGAGAGCGAGCATCCGTGGCGGTTTGCCGATATAAAAGGATACGCGAAAACCGTACGCCGCCCTCTCCCGTCCGGCGTCAGGGTGCAGGGCAGAGCCCACAGCGGGCAGGGCAACCCCCGCCATGAGAAATACAGGCCAAAAGCAAAGTCCCGGTCTCCACTGTGAGGCTGTTTTTTTTATTTCAGAGGTAATTTTTGATTGACAAAGGCACGGCGGGGGGATATACTATTCCTAAATTTGCGAATCATTCTCGAATTCTAAGGAGGCGCTGTCATGAAAAAGTATGATACGGAGCAGCGAAAAATACTCCAGACGTTTTTTCGGGCGCACCCCGACCGGCAGTTTGCGGTGGAGGAGCTTGCAGAGCAGCTTTCCGGGGAGGGCGGCATCAGCGTCAGCGCCATTTACCGCAACCTCGGCCAAATGCTGGAGGAGGGGGCGGTGGAGCGGTTTTCCGTCGCGGGCAGCCGCCGGTTTTTGTACCAGTATTTTGCGTCTGGCGAGTGTGAAAAGCACATCCATTTGAAATGCGAGACGTGCGGGCAGCTGTTTCATCTCGACGGTCAGGCGGAGGAGACGCTGCTCGGCACCATTCAAAGCCGGAGCCACTTTGCCATCGACAGGAAGAAATCCGTCTTGTACGGCTGCTGCGACCGGTGCCGCCGGTGAGACATATTTTGGAGGGGACAGGACATATGAAAAAGAAGAGGCTTGCCTGCCTGCTGGCGGGCGCGGTGCTGACCGGCCTGCTGGCGGGCTGTACAAACACGTCCACGTCCGCGCCGGCGCAGAGTCAGGCGGCGGGCGCGGTGCAGGAGACCGGCACGCTGAAAATTGTATCCACCATCTTTCCGCCCTACGACTGGGTGCGGAGCATTCTGGGCGGCGAGGCGTCCCATGTGGAGCTGACCATGCTGCTCGATAACGGGGTGGACCTGCACAGTTACCAGCCGACGGCGGACGATATGATCGCCATCGCCGAGTGCGACCTGTTTCTCTATGTCGGCGGCGAGTCGGACGCGTGGGTAGAGGACGCCCTTGCAAACGCGGGCAACGAGGACAGAATCGTCATAAACCTCATGGAGGCGCTCGGCGGCGCTGCCAAGGAGGAGGAGCTGCGGGAGGGGATGCAGGAGGACGAGCACGCGCTTGACGCCGGAGCCGAGGCGGAGGAGGAGGCGGAATACGACGAGCACATCTGGCTCTCCCTGCGCAACGCCGAGACCCTCTGCACCTATATTACGGCGCAGCTCAGCGCCCTCGACGCGGCGCACGCGGCGGAGTATGAGGCAAACTGCGCGGCGTATCTCGAGGAGCTGCAGGCGCTCGATCAGGCCTATCTGGACATGACGCGGGCGGCGCCGGTCAGGACGGTGCTCTTCTGCGACCGGTTCCCCTTCCGCTATCTGGTGGACGACTACGAGCTGGATTACTATGCGGCATTCGCGGGCTGCTCGGCGGAGACGGAGGCGAGCTTTGAAACGGTCGCGTTTCTGGCGGAGAAGATTGACGCGCTGGGTTTGGAGTACGTTCTGGTCACGGAGAATTCCGACCGCTCCATCGCCGAGACGGTGATTGGCGCGACGGCGGCGCGGGATCAGGAGATTCTGGCGCTCGATTCGATGCAGTCGGTCACGACTTCCGACCTCGCATCGACCACCTATCTCTCCCGCATGGAGGGCAATCTGGACGTGCTGAGACAGGCGCTCAGCTAAGAGGAGGTTTTTTATCGCAATGGCACAGCTCATCTGTCGCAATCTCGCGCTCGGCTACGAGGGAAAAACGATTGTATCCGACCTGTCCTTTTCCATTCAAGCGGGAGACTATCTGTGTATCGTGGGGGAAAACGGTTCGGGGAAGAGTACGCTGGTCAAAACCCTGCTCAGGCTGATGCCTGCCGTGTCGGGGGAGATTGTGACGGGTGACGGACTTCGGCAGAGCGAAATCGGCTATCTGCCGCAGCAGACGGAGGTGCAGAAGGATTTTCCGGCGTCCGTGCGCGAGATTGTGCGCTCCGGCTGCCTCAACCGCAGCGGCCTGCGCCCGTTTTACCGGAAGGCGGAAAAGCGCATGGCGGACGAGAACATGGAAAAGCTCGGCATTGCGCAGCTTGCAGGGGCCTGCTACCGGGAGCTTTCGGGCGGACAGCAGCAGCGTGTGCTGCTCGCGCGCGCCCTGTGTGCGACGCGCAAGCTCCTGCTGCTCGACGAGCCGATCGCGGGGCTTGACCCGAAGGCGGCGGCGGATATGTACCGGCTGATCGAATCGCTCAACGCCGAGGAGGGGATCACCATCATCATGATCTCCCACGACATTGTTGCGGCGGTGCGGTACGCAAGCCACATCCTGCACATCGGCAGCCATAAGCCCCTCTTTTATGGCACCAGGGAGGACTATGTCAAAAGCGAAATCGGCGCCGCCTTCGCGCGCCTGACCGGGGGTGACGCGTCGTGGCAGAAATAGTGGCTAAGCTGACGCTGTATTTTTCCTATGATTTTGTAAAGTACGCCTTGATTGTCGGGGTGCTCATCGCCCTGTGCTCCTCGCTTTTGGGCGTGACGCTTGTGCTCAAGCGCTTTTCCTTCATCGGGGACGGACTGTCCCACGTCGCGTTCGGCGCGGTGGCGGTGGCGACGGTGCTCAATCTCTCGAACAACATGCTCCTCGTCATGCCGGTGACCATCGTGTTTGCCATCCTGCTCCTGCGTACCGGGCAGAACACCAAAATTAAGGGCGACGCGATGATCGCCATGCTCTCGGTCGGGGCGCTCGCGGTGGGGTATCTCATTATGAACGTCTTCTCCGTCTCCTCCAACCTCGCCGGAGACGTGTGCTCCACCCTTTTTGGCTCTACATCCATCCTGACGCTGAAAATTACCGACGTGCGCCTGTGTATTGTCATGTCTATCGTCGTGATCGCGGTCTTTGTCCTCTTCTACAACAAGATTTTCGCCGTGACCTTTGACGAGACCTTTGCAAGGGCGACCGGAACGCGGACCAATCTCTATAACCTGCTCATCGCCGTGGTCATCGCCGTGATCATCGTGCTGGCGATGAATCTGGTGGGCTCCCTGCTGATCTCCGCGCTGGTGATTTTTCCGGCGCTGTCCGCGATGCGGCTGTTCAAAAGCTTTCGGGCGGTGATCCTGTGCGCCGCCATTCTCTCGGTCGTCTGCGCCGTGCTGGGGATGCTCATCTCCATTTTGGCGGGGACGCCGGTGGGGGCGACGATTGTTGCGGTCGATATTGCCGCCTTCGGCATTTTCATGCTGCTGGGCTATGTGACAGGAGGTTCCAGATGAAAAAATTACTCTGTTTGACGGCGCTCTGCGCGGTCACCGCCCTGGGTATGCTGACCGGCTGCGGCGCGGACGCCGCGCAGGAGGCTCCGGCCTCGGCTGCGCCGTCTCCGGCGGCTTCGGCAAGCCTGACAAGTGTCTTCGGCGCGGGGGAGGTCGTGGACCTGACCGAGCTGAGCAGCGTCATGGTCTACGCCGAGGTCAATAACATCATGACCACGCCCGACGACTATATCGGCAGGACGATCCGGATGGACGGGCTCTACTATGCCTCCTACTATGAAGAGACGGGGCTCTATTACCACTATGTCATCGTGGAGGACGCCACCGCCTGCTGCCAGCAGGGGCTGGAGTTTATGTGGGCGGACCACATCTACCCGCAGGATTTTCCCGCCGACGATACCAGGGTGGAGGTGGAGGGGGTATTCCGTAGCTATGAGGAGCTGGGCATTACCTATTATTACGTCGACGCTAGCGAGTTTCTTGTGATTTAAAGGCTTTGCTTTGGGCTTGTCCCTGTGTTTCGCCTGCCTCCCGCTGCGCAAGCAGTATTATTTTGTGGAAATTTGGCACTGTTTAAAAAATATTCATGAATCGTTAAAGCTTTCTTCAAGCCTCGCGCGTATAATGAAATCATAAACAGCGCTATGCTGGTTCACATATAAGCATTCACCCTCCTTCCTCTTTTTCTTTTCTCTTTTTTCTTTTCTCCGGGCAGGCCAATTGTGGTCTGCCCACTTTTTTTGTGCATCACCATATCCCCATCAGATGCTGGACCAGGAGGCTGGAGGCGGTAATGCATACCCAACAGCAAAAGCCCATGATCAGCGGCTTGCCGCCGGTTTTGATCAGTTTTACGAGATTTGTATTGAGTCCGATTGCGGCCATCGCCATGACAATCAGAAACTTACTCAGTGTCTTGAGCGGCGCAAAGACCTCTGCAGATACGCCGCAGGCGGTGAGTATGGTGGTAATCAGCGATGCCACGATGAACCAGAGGATAAAAAAGGGAAATACCTTGCTGAAACGGAATGTACTCGCGCCGTCGGAAGAAGCGCCCGCCCTGCGCGCGCGGCGGAGCGCGAGCACCAATGTGATGGGGATGATCGCGAGGGTGCGGGTGAGCTTGACCGTAACGGCCATGTCCAGCGTGGCGGAGCCGAGGTGATAGAGAGAGTCCCATGTGGACGCGGCGGCGGTGACCGAGGACGTGTCATTGATCGCCGTACCCGCGAAAATGCCAAACGCCTCCCCCGAGGTGGTGCTAAAGCCGAGCAGCGCGCCGAAGGCGGGGAAGAAAATGGCGGCGAGGACATTGAAGAAGAAGATCACGGAAATGGACTGCGCCACCTCCTGATCGTCCGCGTCAATCACCGGCGCGGTGGCCGCGATGGCGGAGCCGCCGCAGATGGCGGAGCCCACGCCGACGAGGGTGGATATCTTGCCGGGGACATGCATGAGCTTATGCAGGAGATATGCCACGACGAGCGCGCAGGTGATGGTGGCCAGGATGATCGGCAGCGACCGCCTTCCGGTCTCAAGCACCACAGAGAGGTTCATACCGAACCCCAGCAGGATGACGGCATATTGCAGCACTTTTTTGGAGGTAAACGCAATGCCCGCGTCCAGACGCGCGCGCTTTTTGATGAGCAGCGCGAGCGCCATGCCGATCAGGATGGCGATCAGCGGCCCGCCGATGACCGGGAAAAGCAGCCCCAGGCACCACGCGGCGAGCGCGATGACGAGACTGAGCAGAATACCGGGAATATGCTGTTTCATATCTCTGTGCCTCCCAAAAACGTAATATCAAATCCAAGCTTGATTCTACAGCGGCTGTATAGTAAAATCAAATTATTATTTATAATAGTTTCATAATTTCAACTTATGGAGGACGGCATGATTGATGTTCGGCACAAAACCTTTCTGGCCCTGTGCCGGATCGGCAGCTATACCAAAACGGCGGAGCACCTCGGCATCACCCAGCCCGCAGTATCACAGCACATCAAGTATCTGGAGCGGCAGTACGGGGGCGCGCTGTTTGCGCGCAGGGGGAAGAAAATCACGCGCACCGAACGCGGGGAGCGGTTATACGAGTTTGTCCGCACGGTGGATGCGGACAGCGCTTATTTACAGCAGTCGCTGTGCGGCCTTGGCACGCGGAAAAACACCCTCGCCTTCGGCGCGACGCTGAGCATCGGCGAATATGTCATGCCCCAGATTCTTTTGGAGCTGTTGCAGGACACGCCGGAGGCAACGTTCCACATGCAGGTCGGCAACACACAGGCGTTACTGGGGAAATTGCAGGCGGGCGAAATCCAATTTGCCCTGCTGGAGGGGTTCTTTCCGAAAGCGGACTACGACTGGCGGCTGCTCTCGCGTGAGGACTTCATCGCGGTGTGCGCTCCGGAGTCCCCGCTGGCCGGACGGGAGGTGCAGCTCTCCGACATTCTGCACCAGCGGCTGTTCATCCGCGAGGAAGGCTCCGGCACGCGGGAGGTGTTTGCGCAGATTCTGCGGGAGCACAGCCACACGCTGGAGAGCTTTGGCGATCTCTGCGTCATCGGGAATTTGAACGTGCTCAAATCCCTGGTCCGGAACAATCTGGGCATTACGTTTCTGTACGCCGTGGCGGCGCGGCAAGAGCTGGCGGCGGGGACGCTCCGACAGATTCAAATACGGGATTTCACCGTCCGGCGGGCGTTCCACTTTGTGTTTTTGAAGGACAGCAGGCACAAGGAGGAATACCTCGCGTGGTTCCGCGCATTTGCGGCGGCGATGGGCAGGGGGCATCAGGAGGCAGCTGCGCAGAGCAAATAAAAAGATTGACAAATAGATATAGAAGATATATAGTTTATTTAGAATGCTTTATGGAGGGGGATTATGGCATACTCTACTGCAACCTTTCAAGCCGTTTCAATCCTGTTATTTATTCATTTCAAATCAGAAGAGGGGTTATACGATTATTTATCCACAAGAACAATTTCAGACATGCTGAATATCCCTGCGCCTACAGCCGTTAAAGTGTTGCATAAATTAAATGCTGCCGGCCTGACGCACACGAAAGAGGGCGCAAAAGGTGGTATTTTACTTGCCAAACCGATTTCCGAGATCACGCTTTTGGAAGTATTC
>JAJBUC010000148.1 GCA_020860545.1 Oscillospiraceae bacterium
TATCATATGTGTTTCTTAAGTTGAGGATTCCTAAAGATGCCCGGCATCCACGGAGCCTGAACCGGTCACAATGCGCCCCTGTAATTGTGAGACGATGACCCGAGAAATTGGGTGATATGCCCTGATCTGGCGAAGAAACAGACAAGCCCTGCGGCATCGCTGCGGGGATACCGGTGTGCCGGTCTGGGTATGCGGGAGAGCTGTTCTTTGTGAATCGGCTCTCCTTTTTTTGTTGGGGAGATTGCGATGGGATGGGTGTGATGAGTTAATAATAGGCGGAACAGGGAAGAAGGCCCCTGTGTCCCTATTATAAAGCTGGTTTCACACGCAATCAGCGACAAAAGGGAAAGAAGGAGAAGAAAAAATGAAGACTAAGAGAAGACGTTGCATTCTGTCATTCCTGGCGGTATTGGAAGTATCAATGACTATCGTTCCCGTCAATGTGTTTGCGTATTCTTGTGAGGTGACAAAAGTAGTGCCAACGACAGGCGATTTTGTACAGATGGCCGCTATGCTGGGTGGTGCTGATCAGATTGTCGCCGGGCCAATGGAGGGCCGGTTCAGCCAAAACAGTTTTCTTTATGAGTGTTTCCCCCAATTGCGTGGCACCGCCAGCCTTGTGGGCAATAATATAACGGCAGATACGCTTACGCAGGATGTAGAGACCATTGTAAATGTCGGCGGTGAAAGTGTGTTTGGCCCAATCTCAACTGTTGCGGAGGAGCTGGAGGAGCTGGCCCTCAGTGACTATGGCGTGGGGGTAGAGTCGATTGTGATCGAGCAGTTCTCTACCCCTGATGAACTTGTGGAAATGATAAAATACATTGGATACGTGCTCGGTGGTGATGCATCTGAATTAGCGAATGAATTTGTGACTTATTACCAGAACCAAATGAATCGCGCCGCAGATATCGCAGTCGTGATGCAATTCATGGGGGAATCTGTCCCCAATGTTCTCTACATAGACGGTGAGGAGGACGCCTATACAACGGTTGGGGACGGTGATCCCGGGCAGCGTGATATCTGCGTAGCATACATCAATCAGGTGGGGGCGCGTAATATTGGGGATAGCCTCCTCAATACGTCTGAGGGTGTTGGCGAGTTGACACCAGTGCAACTGCGCAATTATGTGGATGTCCCAGGAAACGTGGTGGACTATATTATTGTAAGTAACCCTGAACTGGTCAATCCGGTGCAGGAGGACTTCGGGTTTGCGAATGCTGAAGTATTGGTCTGCCCCAAGGGCGCTTATCTGTGGAGTGCCCGCAGCGGAGAAGGCGCGCTCTTTCCACTATGGCTTGCTTCCGAGTTGTATCCCGACACAGGCATTAATATGACAGATGAGGTAGACGAATTCTTACAGAGATGGTACAACTACACGGCTACACCTGAGCAGATTGCCAATATTCTAGCCGGCACGATAGAGACAATGGAAGAGAATGAAAATACAACAACGGAACAGACAAATTGGAGCGCAGTGCAAACAGACGTCGTTTGGGCGGAGCAGGAGAAGGCCAATTGGTGCTGGGCGGCCTGCGCGGAAATGGAGGGCAAGGCAATCAATCCGGCCTCCACAGCGACACAGGAAGAGATTGTAGCTTATGTGAAAAACCCTAACTTGCCGGATGCAGAAGCGACTGGTTACACAACCGCGAAGGCGGCGAAGTTTGCTTCAGACTTTAAGGCGACCTTTGATTATCAGTATACTGCGTGGTCGTGGGAAAAGATATATGCTGAGATCAAAAGCTGAAACCCTGTGATTGTATTGTGCGGATATTATGATAAGAGTACCGGCCAGCGTTTATATGGCCATTACATTGTAATTGTGGGATGTTATATAAATGAAAATAATGTGAAAAAGATTCAATATCTTGACCCTGCTCTTGACGCTACACCGCAGGAATGTATATATGATACATTTATCAGTGTGAAAACACGTGATGATTTGCGCTACGAAGAGACCATCCCGGTACAGGAACTCATAGATTAATTTATTAAGAAAGAAGGGGTTCATTTTGGCTATAAGAAATTTATCTGTCATCCTCGTCATTGGGGCGCTTCTCCTGCCAAACGCCGCTCTTGCGGTGGGGGATAACGCCCCCACTATGAGCGGCTGGGCGAAGGAAGAGGTCGCGGCGGCGGCGGAACTTGGGCTGGTTACGGACAATTTGGGTGATGACTACACAGTCCCTATTACCCGTCTGCAATTCTCCGGCCTTGCGGTAAACTTTGCGGAAACGACGAACGGCGCGGCTATTACACCTTTGGAGGCGGAGAGATTTGATGACACGTCGGATACCGCCGTATTAAAGGCCGCCGCCGCCGGGATTACTAACGGAACAGGGCCGAACAGTTTTTCTCCTGAGGCACTCATCACCCGGGAGGAGATCGCGACCATGATCTACCGCGCCGTTTCCTATGTTAACGCGGAAAAACTCTCTGAACCCGCAAGCCTGTCCCCCTATACCGATGCCGCGACCGTCTCAAGCTGGGCGCAGGAGGCGGTCGGCTCCATGGTGGCAGGCGGCGTGATGCAGGGGACTTCTGATACCGTATTAAGCCCCAAGGATGATACCAGCATTGAGCAGGCAGTTGCCCTGATCCTGCGGGCCTATCATATGGCAAGTGACCTGCCGGAAGCACCGGAAGAGGACACAATACCGACCTATCAAAAAATGGAGCAATATGAGACGGTATTTGACCCGGAGGAATATGAGACGGTGGAGGAAATCATAACCGATGACCTCAGTTACTTCGCAAATTATATGGGGATATACGATTTGAGCGATATTGCTGAGGCGTACAAATTATATATGCCCAATCAATATGATTTGCTCGATGCCTATGAGCAGGAAGGCACATTGCGGAATGGTAAATTAGAGCACTACTATTGGTACATTCTCACATGGAACGGCGCAGCGATGTGGTTTGATTATAACGAAGAAACGGAGATGTGGGAAGAACACAAGGCTTCTATCCCCATTGAGCCAGTTCCAGTTGTAACCACAACAACTGATCTGGTGACGCAGGTGTTGGCGGAGAGCTTTGACGCGGACGCAGAGATAGAGGTTGCCTATTTATCCTATGCTATATACAACTTCGACTGTGCCTACATCATAGCGGACGGTGAAGAGTATCTGCTCCCCTACCGCGCGCCAAAGTATAGCGGACTGGAAGTCGGCAAGCTGTACACGCTCGCCGAGATTGTTGCCGTTCTGGAGGAGAACTACTAGCGAATATAAAGGTTGCGCAGGCGGGGGGGCGCTGGGGCAGGTTTTGAACAAGCTGGGCAGTGACGACACGTATAGCCCAATTAGTGGTTGCATTTTGCGCCAAAATATGCTACCTTTATCGGTGTGTAAAAATACGTGAAGGAGAGAAATTATGTCAACTTATAAACCACCGTTTAACCCCGGCCCGCTGGGACTGATCGGCTTTGGCATGACAACCGTGCTGCTCAACCTGCATAACGCGGGGATCATTGAGCTGAGCGTTGTCATTGTGGCAATGGGCTTTGCGCTCGGCGGGCTGGCACAGCTGATCGCGGGTATTTTCGAGCTGCGCGGCGGCAATACATTCGGAGGGACCGCGTATGTCGCGTACGGCACCTTTTGGTGGTCCCTGATTTTCATCTGGATAGCACCGTTTGGCACAACCCCGGCAGATTCCACGTCCATGGGTTTTTACCTGCTTTTGTGGTTCGTCTTCACCATCCTGATGTTTATCGGGACGCTCAAGCACAACCGCGCGACCCAGGTGGTATTCCTGACGCTCTCCATCCTGTTCCTGCTTCTGTCCATCGGCGATTTTTCCGGGATTACCACAATCACCCGTATCGGCGGTGTGGTGGGCAGCCTCTGTGGCTGCAGCGCCATCTACACCGCTATGGGGCAGATTATCAATGGAGAATTTGGGAAAAAGATCATCCCACTGGGGTAAGCAATGCCCCGCATTTGACTGGGAGGCCAGCCGTATCATAATCCGAACCGCATCTTCCGAGGGGAGATGCGGTTCGGATTTTCCGCTTTCTGCAGTCCGCCCAAAACCGCGCAAAACAGGAAGGTCATTTCACGCACATTTCTTTTATCAGGCGCTTTTGACGGACGCTTCATCCGTCAGGAATTTGACATGGCCGGTCTGAATGTTGTAGATGGCGCAGACCACCTTAATTTCCCCGGTCCGGCACATCGTTTTGACTATTTTGCTCTGCAAAATGCGTCTCCTGCTGTGCACGACATTCTGGCGGATTGCCTCATTTTCATCGGGGGTACCACGCAACCCGAGACGAATTTCATCGGCAATATCGCCGATATACCCATGGGCGTATCCCTCAAGGGCTGCGGCAACCGCACCGCAATGGGTATGCCCCATCACCACGACCACGGGGACATGCAGATGCTCTACGGCGTATTCAATGCTGCCGATTTCAAAGTCACCTGCGACATTGCCGGCTGTCCGCACGACAAAAATCTCTCCCAGTCCGGCGGAGAATATGTGCTCCGGCGGCACACGGGAATCGGAACAGGTGAGGACTGCGGCGAAAGGGGTTTGCCCATGATGGGCTGTTTTCGTTCTTCTTTTGCTGGAAATATCTGCTGGGTTGCGGCAGACCTTCCGGTAAATATCATTACCGGAAATCAGCCTGCGCAGCGCCTGTTCCGGCGTGAACAAATCATTACTTTTCATCTGGGCCTCCTATCCAATCAGTGCCGATACATCCTATGGGCCGGTGGCGTCTGTTGTGCTGCCAACCAGTTCTGGCGGAGGTGGAGAAGCCTGTTCAGTGAATAGCTGTTGTTGATTACCTGCGAAAATCATGTATAATTATGATATATTGATGTTCATCCGTCTGCCGAAAGAGGTGTATTTTATGTTGGCGCACGGTATCCTGGATATTAGCATGTATCAAATCAAGCTCTTCCTGGCCTTGGCGGAGGAGCGTAATTTCACCCGGGTCTCCGTCCTGTTTCATATCACGCAGCCGACACTGAGCAAACGGATCTCCCAGCTGGAGCAGTCGCTGAATATGCAGCTATTCATCCGAAAGAGCCGCCCAATCCAGCTGACGACAGAAGGGCAGGCGCTGTATACCGGGTGGAAGGGTCTGCACCAGCACTTTGAGGACGCAATCACAGAAGCGGAGCAGTGCCGGTACCAAAGGCTAAACCGGCTGGTCGTGGCGTCGCCCGATTCCGGCAACCACCTGATTGCGCTGCCGCAGGCAAGCAAGCTGATGCTCGACCGGTTTCCTGAGATGGAGATCAGCATGCGGTATCTCTCATTTTCCGACTGGCGCGGAAAAGTGCTCAGCGGAGAGGTCGACGTCATGCTCACGTCTCTCTTTGAAACGGAAGAGCTCGACGAGCAGTTTGCATGGCAAATGATTCGGCCGTTTCCGAAGGGTGTCTGTATGTTGCGCGGCAATCCACTGGCAAGCCGCAGTGAAATTCAGCTGGAGGAGTTAAAAAACGCACGTTTTGTGATGAACTCCCCCACAGAATCCCCTGAATATACAAGATTTGTCCACAAGATCTGTCAAGAGCATGGGTTTTCTCCCATAGTCGCCCGCTATGCGCCCAACCCCAGCAATCTGCTCAACAGCCTGCACTATGAGGATGAGGTCACGGTCTGCGACCTGCTCTTGCGGGATATTGATAATCCACTCTATGCATTTGTTCCGCTGGCCGGAATCGAGAGTGCCCTCGTCGCGGTCTGGCGGACAGGAAACCATAGCCATTACCTCCAGCCGCTGCTGGAGCTGCTGGAGGTACACCATCGGGATTTGGAGGAACGCGTCGCAAAATGAGCAGGGAGGCAATACACTATTCTGTTTTGGAATAATGTATTGCCTTCTTTTGATTTTACTTTTTTGTTATTCTGCAGTATATTTGACGTAGGGAAACCGCTTTTTTGACATATACTATAAAAAAGGAGGGCTTATTATGCCAAGAGTACCGGTAAGCATGGCCGACAAGGAGAAAAGCTATTATAAGTTTTTCGTACAAACAATGGCAGCACCACCACGGGAAAAGCTTGATCTCATTACCGACACATCCAGAGATGTGAAGGACGCGCTGCGCATTCAGGACCGTAACCGTCTGTTTGAGCCGGGAGATCTGCCCGGGGAATTCGGCTGGTGGTCCATGGAGGACGGAACGGCGATGATCGCCAACCAGACGTTCATGCCCGGGGTGACGGGAGAGATGTTCGACTGGTGGTTTACCTGGCACCCCATCGACAGGCTCCGCTATGCCATTTGGGACCCGGAGGATCACTTTGACGTGGACCTGAAGGATCGTGCGCGGGCGGTCGATCCCCGTCTGAGCATACGGGAGCGGCATTGGAACAGCACACACTATGTCTGGGAGGACGCCGGATTTGGTGGCATCGACCTGCTGGAGCTCAATTTCAAACGCCCCAAGGATTTCGGCTATGATGAGAGCAGGATAGATACCGAGGCCTGCAACGCCTTGATATGCGCCAACGGCGTTACCTATGGCAGGGCGGATAGGCCGGATGTACCGGTTGCCATGACGCACTTTCTGCGTCCGAAGGAGGGCGGCAGCGAGCTGCGCAGCCGCTTCTGGTTTGGCTGGCAGGTCATGGACGGAAGCCCGGTCAAGTGCATTCCCGACGGCACAGTCATCCCAAAAGAGGCGCCCATCGCCCTGCTCAACCACAATGTCGTAGAGTTCACCAACCTGGCGGCGATTTTGCCGAACGTATACGCGGAGGAGAAGGACCGATGGTAGCCCGCGCCGGTAAACCGGTGTAAGATGGAGGAGATGACATGAACAGCAATCGTAATACCGGCAGCACCAGAAGCAATTTTGGCGGATGGGGCTGGTCCATGATCATATACTGTGCACTGATCTATTACTTTGCCGCAGGTATGTCAACAGATGGGTTAAATATATATCCCGAGGCGTTTGCTGCGTTTCGCGGCTGGGACGCCAACACAATATCGGCCTTCGCCACCATAGGAGGCCTGACCGCAATCCCCGGCACCATAGTATTCAGTATTCTGGCGGAGAAGCGGGGAACGCGCTTTACAGCGGCCCTTGGCCTGATCCTGACGGGCCTTTCCACCGTGGTTTTTGCGCTGGCATCCAGCTGGCCGGTTTTCGCCGTTGCCTCCATTCTGGTGCAGTTTTTTGCCGGGAGCATTTTGCTCTCCGTGGTACCCAATACCCTGATGAATGTCTGGTTTCCGACCAAAAAGGGGCTGGCATTGGGCTGGGCCAGCATGGGTATGCCGCTCTGTACGGCGACGTTTGTGGCGCTGGTCGCCGCGCTGATCGGCGTGGTTGGCCCCGCCACCACCTACATGATTGTCGCCGTCATTCTGGTGGTGTTTGGCCTGTTGAGCCTGTTCTGGGTCAAAGATAGCCCGGAGGCGGTGGGCTGTGCGCCGGATAACATTCAAATGACACCGGAGGAAATCGCAAAGAGCAAGCAGGCGTTTGAGGCCAAAACCGCCATGACGGTACGCACGGTGATGCGCGACAAACGCGCCTGGGCCATCGGTATCGGCCTTGGCCTCATGTGGATGACAACGGTGGGCATTGTGAGCCGTCTGGTTCCCCGTCTGGTGTCCATCGGCTATGCGCAGACCACCGCGCTCTCCATGCTGACCGCGGCCGCGCTCTGCGGTATCTTCGGGAGCTACTGCTGGGGCTGGCTGGATCAGAAATTCGGCACCAGAAAGACCGGCATCATTTACGGCTTCTGGTATATCCTCGCACTGATTCTGCTCATGGTGGGCCAAAACCACATAGTGACCATGATCGCTATTGTGATTGTCGGTATCGGCATCGGAGGCATTGGGAATCTGGTACCCTCTATGATCGGCACGGTGTATGGACGGAAGGATTACCTGGTTGCAAACCGCCTCATTATGCCGCTCTGTACCATTGTGCGTAGCTGCGCGTTCGCGCTGATGAGCTTTGCTATTTCCGTCACCAACGGATATACCGGCGCGTATGCCATATTTATTGTCGCGTGTATTGCCGGCATCCTCGTGGTCTGGTCTATTGGCAAGAGCGGGGACAAACCGGTGGAAGTGGCGCACGCGCAGGAAAACGCCGACCCGTAAGCGGGTTTCATTGCAGGGGCTGCCGCCTCGGACTAGCAAAGGTGCGGTGGGGGCAGCCCCAATGTTTCCTGTCTTTTTATTCATCATATTCATCAGCGAAAGCCTTGCCGCACCTCACGCCTGCGCATCTTCACACGGTGGGAGCTTATCCTCTGTCCGCCCGGAGGCCTTGACGAGGAACACCGCGATAAACAGCATCACCGCTGTGGTAAGGGACATGGCAAGAAACGCCGCGTTCACTCCGTGCATGGAGGCCTGTGCGCCGTAGCGCGCCGCAGAGTGCTCGCCCACCGCCGTCATGACACCCACAAACACGGCTGTGCCGATTGCCCCGGCGATGGTGCGCAGGGAGGTGAGCAGGGCGGTGCCGTGGGCGGTCAGTTCACGCTTCACGCCGCTGATCCCCCAGCTCACAAGCGGCATCATCAGACAGCCGATGGCCATGCAGCGTACAACATTGCAGAGCGCCGCCACCCAGACAGGGGTCGCCATAGAGAGAAAGACCATGCCGCCATTTCCGATGAGCATAAAAAGTGCGCCTGCCACAAAGAGCGTTTTGATACCGATTTTGTCATAGAGCCTGCCCGCAAAGGGGCTGACCAGCGCCATGGCCAGAGAACCCGGCAGCGTTACAAGGCCGGAAACGGTGGCGGAATACCCCAAAGTGGTCTGTACATAAAGCGGCATGATGACGGAAGAGCCCATCATAACCAGATACAGGAGCATGCTCCCGATCACACTGAGGCTATAGTCCTTTTGCTGTAACACGCGCAGGTCGAGAAAGGGCTCCGCCTGATGGAATTGCCGGTACACGAAAAAGGCACCGGCGACGCAGCCCACCGCCAGCGGAAGCAGGACTTGGAGACTTGCGAAGGAGAACGCGCCGATATTTCCAATCCCCAGCGTGACCCCGCCAAAGGCAAAGGCGCTGAGGACAAAGGAGGAGACGTCGAACCGTTTTTTTGCAGTCTCGAGCACGTCGTCAAAGACGAAAAGTGCAAATATCAGGGAAACCAGCATGATGGCGGCAGCGGCGACAAAGATCATTCTCCAGCCGAGGGAATCTACCAGCAGCCCCGCGATGGTGGGGGCAATGACCGGGGCGGCACCTACGGAGAGACCGTACCACCCCATCACACTCCCCCGCTTTTCCAGCGGGTAGATGCTCAGCAGGATGACCTGCGCCATAGAGGTGAGAATCCCATTCCCGCAGGCCTGAATGACGCGGCCCGCCATCATGACAGGGAAGGAGGGCGCGAGCATGCAGATGACAAGCCCCAGAATAAAGCAGATGATAGCCGTAAGGTAGAGCTTTCGCGTTGGAAAGCGGGTGATGAGAAAGGCGGTCAGCGGCATCATCGTCCCCATCGCGAGTGAGTAGCCGCTTGTGAGCCACTGTCCGGTGACTGCAGTGATGTTAAAGTCCGCGATGATGGGCGGCAGGGCCGTTGTGAGCGCGGTTGCGAGCATGGAAGACGCTATGCAGGTGATGAGGATGTTGATAAAAATCAGCGTCCTCTTTTTGTCTGTCAGATGAGCCGTATGTGCCACTGTTACCGTTCCTTTCCGTGTGGTTGATTGATTTTATGGAGGATGTGATAAAGCTGCTCTTTTTCCTCGTCCGACAGGACGGAGAACATGTCGCGGTGTACTTCCCGCTGCCTTGCGCGGCAGCGCCTGACCTCCTCCATGCCCGCCTCGGTGAGGGAGATCAGCGTCACGCGCCGGTCTTTGTCCGATGTGGTGCGCCTTGCAAAGCCCTTTTCCTCCAGCTTGTGCAGCAGCTCACTCAGCGACGCGGGGCGGATGCCCATCGTCTCCGCGAGCTCCTTTTGGCTGACGGCGTCCGCCTGCGCGAGCAGGAACAGGCAGCGGTACTGCCCCATATAAAAACCCAGATTGTTTTTGTGCTCCGGCTCATGGATATAGCGCTGCATACTGGCGGTACGAAAGAGCAATGCCGCGATTTCATTTTCGTCAATCGAGGACAACGGAATCCCCCCCCTGATAGTTAGGTTACCTAACTAATATTTTAGCTTATTATAAATAGATACGCACCCTTTGTCAAGTTTTTTTCACGGGATGCTGTACGCGCCAGACGCCTTGACAATCTACATGTAAAGGTGGTATGCTTTTTCATACCTGTAGGGGTATAAGGAGGTAAGCGTATGCGCCAATGTATGGACGCGGATAACCTGCATAGAAGGCTCAATAAGATTATGGGACAGATCAAAGCGATCGACAAAATGGTCGAGGAAGACATTCCCTGCGAGGATATGCTCATCCAGATCAATGCGGCAAAGGGGGCGCTGCACAAGGTCGGGCAAGTGGTTTTGGAGGGACACTTAAACCACTGTGTACGGGAGGGGATTGAGCACGGAGATCCCGATAAAACCATTGCAGAGTTTGCCAAAGCGGTAGAACATTTTTCGAGAATGACATAAGGAAGAAAAAGCAGTTGGTCTGCGCGCCGGCTGCTTTTTCTATTGACAAAATGATACCTATGGGGGTATACTCGTAAATGCAGTATACATATACCCCCACCTGTATAAAAGGAGTGATATCATTGATCTCTTTCCTCAAAAACGACGAGAAGCGTACGCTGTTGTTTCTGGGTGTTTCGCTTTTCGCCCTTGTGCTTGGCTTCTTCGATATCGGCACAATACCGTTCCTGTTTGGATGGTCCATTAATCTATCATGGATCGCGATCCTGCTCTGCGGCGTGCCAATTGTCAAAGGGGCGATTGTCGGTCTTGTCACTGAATTTGATATCAAAGCGGATGTGCTTGTGTCGCTCGCGTTGGTTGCGTCGGTCATCATTGGTGAAATTTTCGCGGCGGGCGAAATCGCCTTTATCATGACAATCGGCTCGTATCTGGAGGAGCGCACGGTCAGAAACGCCCGCGCCGGGATTGAAAAGCTGGTGCATCTCTCGCCCACAACGGCAAGGGTTGTGCGGGACGGAGAAGAACAGATTGTGCCCGCGCAGGAAGTTGTGGTGGGCGATACGCTGCGCGTACTGGCCGGAGAGACCATCGCTGTGGACGGCGTGATCACAAAGGGCCTGACCTCGGTTGACCAATCCGTGATGACGGGCGAATCCCTTCCGGTTGACAAGAGCGAGGGGGATACCGTGCAGAGTGGTACGGTCAACCAGTTTGGCACCTTTGACATGACGGCGCAGAAGGTGGGAGAAGACAGCGCCCTGCAGCGCATGATTCGCCTTGTGGAATCGGCGGACGCGGGCAAGGCGAAAATCGTCGGCATAGCGGATCGATGGGCCACATGGATTGTGG
>JAJBUC010000061.1 GCA_020860545.1 Oscillospiraceae bacterium
CCCGCAGTCCGGCGCTGGTGATCTGCATAAACTGGCTGTTGCTTTGCAGCTCGGAGATATTGCGGCAGCCGCAGTAGCCCATACCGGAGCGCAGACCGCCCATCAGCTGGTAAATCGTATCTCCGGCAAGGCCCTTGTAAGGGACGCGCCCCTCCACGCCCTCCGGCACCAGTTTTTTGTTGTTCTCCTGAAAGTAGCGGTCCTTGGAGCCCTTCGCCATTGCGCTCAGACTGCCCATGCCACGATAGACCTTGAACTGACGGCCCTGATAGACCTCCGACTCGCCGGGGGATTCCTCGCATCCGGCAAACAGGGAACCGAGCATGACGACATCTGCCCCCGCCGCGATGGCCTTTGCGATGTCCCCGGAGTACTTGACACCTCCGTCTGCAATGACAGGAATGCCGTGCTCTGCAGCGACACAGGCGGCATCGTATATTGCGGTGATCTGCGGCACGCCGATACCCGCGACGACACGGGTGGTGCAGATGGAGCCGGGGCCAATGCCGATTTTAATGCAGTCCGCGCCCGCCTCGATCAGTGCAAGGGTGCCAGCAGCGGTCGCCACGTTGCCTGCAATCAGCTGCACGTCCGGGTAGAGGGCCTTAATACGCTTGACGCAGGTGAGAATATTCTGTGAGTGGCCATGCGCCGAGTCGAGCACCAGAACATCGGCGCCCGCTTCCACCAGCGCCGCCACGCGATCCATCACGTCGCCGGTCACGCCGATTGCCGCACCGACCAGCAGCCGCCCTCTGTCATCGCGGGCGGAGTGGGGGTATACCTCGGCCTTTTCGATATCCTTAATGGTGATCAGACCCTTAAGGTGGTAGTTTTCATCCACAATGGGCAGTTTTTCAATTTTATGGCGGCGGAGAATGTCTTTGGCCTCGTCGAGGGTGGTACCCTCCCGCGCCGTAACGAGATTCTCCTTCGTCATGACATTATCAATCAGCTGGGTCATATCGGTTTCAAACTTCATGTCCCGGTTTGTGATGATGCCGATCAGCTTGCCGTTGTCGCAGATAGGAACCCCGGAGATACGATATTTCGCCATCAGTTCGTCCGCCGCGGCAAGGGTGTGTCCGGGCGCGAGGAAAAAGGGATTGGTGATGACGCCGTTTTCTGAGCGCTTCACCATGTCGACCTGGTCGGCCTGCGCGCCGATGGACATGTTCTTATGAATAATGCCAATTCCGCCTTCGCGCGCAACTGCAATCGCCATCCGGGATTCCGTCACCGTATCCATCGCTGAGCTCATGAGCGGGATGTTGAGCGTGATTTTCTTGGTTAATTGGGTGGTAAGATCAATGTCGGCGGGGAGAATGTCACTTTCAGCGGGGATCAGGAGGACATCATCGAATGTAAGCCCCTGCTTGACAAACTTGTTGGATGGGTCCAGATTGACCATAGTAATCGCCCTTTCTTTCGTCTTAAATTTTTCCTATTCTAATGGAAGCCGCGCGGAATGTCAAGCATCCGTTTTCGCTGTGGGCAGCGGAGCGAGCGTCAGCGCACCGGCAAAGCGCTCGGTGCCGTCACTGTCGACTCCGCCGACATAAGAGACACCGTCCTGTACGCCCGTATACAGCGCCACGGTTTCGCCGCAGCGGCATTCTGCGAGGTAGTTGATTTGAAATGAGGAGATGAAGTGCCCATGCATCCTGCGGTCGAGCGCGAGCGCATCGCATATCACATCCCCATACTTGACGTTGTTGACGTGTCCATTGAGGTCAATGTCACTGAACCGGAAGGTGTGGCTGGGTACCTGTGTGACCTGCTGCGGCATGTGGATTTTGTTGAGGATGATCTCCTTGCAGAGCGCACCGCCGTCTGTCGTGAGGAAGGCAGGAATGCTTGCAGGCCGGAACAGCTTGCGGGTGTCTTTATCGGCAAGCACCCAGTTGGAGACCGCCTCACCAATTCTGACACCGTTCTGATAGATATCAAAGTCGCGGTAGATGGTGGCCCGGCGGTTGCCGCGGTGCCAGGTGCGCACGAGGATTTCATCACAGTGAAAGAGCGGCCGTTCCAGACGAAACCAGATGCGCGCGAGCATCCAGATGACATTGTACTGCGCGAGAAGGGAATACTGATCCAGCTGTATGGATAGCGCAGCGTTGGTGGCGGTATCCTGTAAAATTCCCAGCAGTGCGGAGGGGCGGCACTGGTTGTACATGCCCGCGTCACGGGTGGAAATGGTGTGCGTTTCATCGTAATAAATGCTCACTGCCGCTCCTCTCCATGTGGCCGGTTTGTATTTGCCTGCGGAATCAGCAGCCTGTCGTGGCAGCAGATGGCCTCAATATCCTCCGACGCAGCGGCAGGAATCCGCATGACGCCGCCGCATTCCGTACAGGAGAGCAGTACCGCGCTGTAATTGACCTGCAGGTTCCATCTGTGGCTTCCACAGGTACAGGAGATCCCGTCGCGCTTGGCGATGTCCCGGATTTCGGAGAGGACCTCCTGCATGACCAGATCGTCCAGAAAATTGCCATCCCCGGCGGCGCTTCGCTGTGTGAGCTTGTCCACAATCCCTTCGAGCCTGCGCAGCTTAGCGAATACCGCGCCCTCCTCTCCCACATAGCAGCAGTCAAGCCCGGTGGGCGCGCACGAGAATGCCAGCACGGTTTCGTGCGCGAAAGCCTCCGCAGCGCATCTGACAGTGTGGTCTTTTCCGCAAAATATACAAGGGACCGTTACCGTCACATGGCTGCCGTCCGGTGCGGTCACAAGGGAAGACTTTTCGCAGGGACAGAAGAGCTCGCTATCTGCGGCGGAAAGCTGAAAGAGGCTTCGCTCCACCGCGACGGGCTGCAAGCAAGCCGGACAGATATATGCCAGTGTTCGCATCGGTTCATCGGGCATGTGTGCACCTCCATGTATGAAACGCTTGCTAACGTGGGAATCTATTATTTAGTATATTATAGCATATAGCGCAATGCTTGACCATAGGAGGAGTTTCAAAAATCATGAATATATTTTCTCTTTTTTGGTAAACTCTATGAAGGCTTACGGAGGAAAAGAGCTTTAAAAACATGACAGGGAAGTGCGAAGGATATGCTGACGAAAAAGAGAGGCAAACAGACATTTACGCTTGCAAACCCGCCGTCCATCGCAGGGCACGCCAACGCGGTTGGGAAAAAAGAAGGAGAAGGGCCGCTGTCAGATAGCTTTGACTATATCGACGGAGACGATACATTCGGGGAGAGCAGCTGGGAGAAAGCGGAATCCGCCATGCAGAAAAGGGTGCTCGCAAGCGCCTTGGATAAGGCGGGACAGGCGGCTTCTAAAATTGACTGTATTTTTGCCGGCGACCTGCTCAATCAGTGCATTGCCTCGTCCTATGCGTTGCGCGGACAGAACATTCCGCTGTTCGGGCTGTATGGCGCGTGCTCGACGATGGCGGAAGGCATGGCGCTTGCGGCCCTGCTGTTGGACGGAGGATTTGGAGAATTCGGAGCTGCTATGACCTCCTCACACTTCTGCTCTGCAGAGCGGCAGTACCGCACCCCGCTGGAATCCGGTACACAGCGTACGCCGACGGCGCAGTGGACCGCGACCGGAGCGGGTGCCGTCGTGCTGGCGCGGGAAGGGGAGGGGCCATATGTCACCCATGTCACAGCGGGAAAAATCGTTGACAAGGGGATCAAGGACGCCGCGAATATGGGGGCTGCCATGGCGCCTGCAGCCTATGACACCATCAGGACACATCTGGAGGACACCGGCCGCAAGCCGTCCTTTTATGACCTCATTATCACAGGCGACCTCGGCGTGCTCGGCGCTGAAATCGTAACCGATTTCTTCCACAAAGACGGTGTGCAGCTGCCCAATTATGAGGACTGCGGCGTTTTGCTCTATGACAAAGAGACACAGGACACCCACTGCGGCGGCTCCGGCTGCGGCTGTTCCGCAGTAGTGCTGACCGGCTATCTGCTCAACGGAATGCGCGCGGGGAAATGGAAGAATATCCTCTTTTGTGGAACGGGGGCGCTGATGTCTCCTGTCGCGACCCAGCAGGGGGAGAGTATCCCGGGCATCTGCCACGCGGTTGCAATTTCGACACTGAAATAGGAAGGGAGGCGCGGCTTTTGGACGTGCTAGGTGAATATATACGCGCTTTTATCTGCGGCGGAATTTTCTGCCTGATTGGGCAGATCTTAATAGACAAGACAAAACTGACCCCCGCAAAGATTCTGGTGATCTATGTCGTAGCGGGTGTGGTGCTCGGCGGACTCGGCATCTACAAATATATCGTCGACTTTGGCGGCGCGGGTGCCACGCTCCCGCTGACCGGATTCGGCTACAATCTTGCCAAAGGTGTGGCAAAAGCTGTGGCGGAGAAGGGGATTTTCGGTGCGCTTACGGGCGGCGTCACCGCCGCCGCCGCGGGGATTACCGCCGCGATCTTCTTCGGATACGTCGTCGCGCTCATATTCAAGCCGAGATCCAAGTCCATGTAGTGTCACGAAAAGGGCACGCTGCAAATGCGGCGCGCCCTTTTTATCATCTACGACAGTGAGAGCATTCCGGAAAAAAGCTGCGCCAGCACAGCAAAGATGGGCAGGGTGATAATAGAGAGCAGCGTGGTCAGGGTAATCAGCTGTGCCGCTGTCTTGCTGTCCTGCTGCCACCGCAGGGAGAACATGGCGGTCACGCCCGCGCTCGGGGCGGCGGCCAGGATGACGATGGTGCAGTACAGGAGCGGGTCGAGATGAAAGGGGAGCAAAATCAGGGCGGTTACAAGTGGGACAAGGATCAGCTTGATGACGGCCCCCTGATAGAGCAGAGCGCGGCGGAAGGTGGCCAGCACGTCTGAATCCGCGAGCTGTGCGCCGACGACGACCATGGCTAAGGGGGTATTGATGTTTGCCATAAAGCCGATGGCGTTGTCCACGACGGAGGGGAGCCGAATCTCGAATAAAAAAAGCGTAAGGCCGATGATGGCTGAAATCACACCCGGATTGAGAATCGCCTTTTTAATGGAAAAGTGCTTGCGTCCGCCCATCAGCACGACGCCGTGCGTCCAGCTGAAGATATTAAAAACGACAAAGCCCAGTGCCGCGTAGATCGTCGCGCTTTGTCCCAGTACGGACTGCACAAGAGGAAGGCCCATAAAGCCGGTGTTGCCGTAGATGGAGCCAAAGCGCATAACGGAGCGCGTTTTCTCCTCCTGACGGCGGAAAAACGGCATGGCGATGAACATATACACCACGTACGTCAGCGCAATCAACCCGAAGCCGATGGCCAGATTGCGCAGGAGAGAAGCACTCCGCTCCGTCTGCATCGAATGGATGATGACGCAGGGCGCGACGACATACAACAGCAGAAAATTGATCTGCGGCAGGACGTTTGTGTGCAGCTTTTTGAGCTTCACCAGCACAAAGCCCACCGCCATCATGAGAAAGAGGGTGCCGACCTGGCCGGCAACCACCAGCAGATTGGAAAGCAACGTCTATCCCTCTTCCTTCTCGTCCTTGCGTTTGACGCGCCGCTTTTCTCCGTCCGGTCCGATGACATAGGTGTTATGAAGCTGTGCCATCAGGCTCTCCTTGTGCGCGTCGACATATTCACGGCGCAGTGCGTCGCGCTCGGCAAGCTCGGCCTCGGTGAGGCCTTCGGCACTTCTGGCCTTTTTGGCCAGAACGTTGATGCGGTCAATTTTGTGCTGTTCCATTATACATATCGCTCCAATACAATTAAGATTCTCCCTTTTTTGGACAGGCCGCCGGTCTCGGTGAGGACGCATTTACCAAGGCCGCGGCAGGTGATCACATCGCCCTCGGCCACGGCGTGGTCGGCTTTGCAGCAGTCTCTGTGATTGAGTTGCACCCGCCCGGCTGAGATGAATCCGGCGGCTTTTCCGCGTGAGATGGAAAAGCCGCTTGCCATGACCGCGTCGAGGCGGAGGGAGGCGACGGTATCGGTGATACGCTTTGTATTCTCTTCCGGCGGCTGAAGCGCGGAGAGGGGGAGGGGCTGGAGCCGGAGCTTGACCCGGCCCGCGCGCTCAAGATGCTGCAGGAGAAAGTTGGTCAACTCCTGCAATATCAATATATCACAGGTGCCGTCGGATACCAGCAGGTCCCCCACCTTTTCGCGGGGAATGCCAAGCGCGAGAATCGAGCCTAAAAAATCACGGTGGGACAGGGCTGTGTCCGCTGAAAAGGTAGCGTGCAGCAGCGTTACCGTTTCGCTTTCCGACTGAAAGACATCCGCATCCTGCCATTCGGGCAGGAAGGCACATACGGTGCGCTCCGCCCCTTCATAGCCGCCCCAGAACACATGGCGCGGCTGCCCGATGGCGGAAAGAAGCCCCTCCACACTTGCCCGCTCAGCAGAGGAGAGGAAGCCCGTATACGTCGGGACACCGCGCGTACGCGTATGCTCCGCCTTATCCATGACCCGCGCAAGCAGGACGCGCTCCTCCGGATGCTGTGTCATCTTGTTGAGTAATTCCGTCTTGTTCATACTCAGCGGCTTTCGTCGTCATTTTCCAGGAAATAAGTTGCCTCCATATCGGCGACGGAGAGGGCGAACGCAAGGGGATAGCGCTGGAATGCCTGCCCGATCAGGCGCGGGTCTTCACCGCCGGAAAAACCCATATGCCAGCGGATTGCCATCGCCTCCTCGCGCGAGAGACGCATAAAACCGGAGATGATGTAGACGGATTTTTCCCCGTGGCCATAGGGGAGTGTATCCTCATAGTTGAAGGTGGGCACAGATTGCCATTTCCCGTCGGGGCCCTTTACATTGCGCGTACCCTCTTTATAGCACCCGATTTTGCACAGATCGTGCAGCAGCGCGGCGATGGCAACGCTCTCCTCCGGGTACGCCAGGCCGTAGAGATCCTGCACCCGCTCCTGCGCCAGATACGAGCGGAGACAGTGGTATACGTTTAAGCTGTGATCGCAGAGGCCGCCGGCATAGGAGCCGTGAAACCGTGCCGAGGCGGGCGCGGTGAAAAAATCACACTTATTCTGCAGGTAATCAAGCAGTATATCCGCGCCCTCGCGCTGTACATGCGTTTTGAAAATATCCAGAAATTCCTCTTTTGTACTCATCTATCTGTTCCTTTCACGCGAAATATTCCACTGCATAGTATTATAGCAAGTCGGGCGCATAACTGCAAGTGGGCTTGTTTTTAGAGGAAAATATGATATAATAACCGCAAAGCATGTTTATGTGCACCACATCCGGCGGAGGAGGTTATTCATGCGAAAAGGTAAAGTCCCTCAGCTTTTGGAGCCGGGCATCCGTCTGCATTTCCTGATTTTGTTCATTTTTTCCTGTGTCACTGCGCTGTTTAACTGGCGCGCCGGGGCCATTGAACTGGTTGTAACGATTTTGTTGATCCTGTATTTTCGCAGTACAAGTCAAAAGCGCAGGCGCAATATTCTGGCCTATATCAACCGTGTCACCTACGACATGGACATCGCCGCGAACGACACCATGGTGAACGCGCCGCTGCCGATGGTGATTTTTCGTCCGAAGGACGAGGAGGTCATCTGGTCAAACGAACTTTTTTTGCAGATTGCAGGTGCACAGGATCATTTTTTTGATACAAAAATCACAGCGGCGGTACCGGCCTTTCAGACCCGGTGGCTGCTGGAGGGAAAGCACACCTGCCCGGAAGAGGTGCGCATCGGCGCGCGGCGGTATATGGTGTACGGGCATCTGGTACAGGCGGAGGAAGTGGACACGCAGAACTATCTGGCGGTGACCTATTGGCTGGATGTCACACAGCTGGCGGATGTGCGCGACGCGTATGAGGCATCCAGACCGGTTGTGGCCGTGCTCACGATGGATAACTATGACGAGCTGACAAAGGGGATCAGTGAAAACGCGAAAACAGGCATGCTCAGTGAGATTTATCACCGCCTGGGAGAATGGACAGCATCGGCAAACGGCCTTTTTTGCCGCGTGGACAGAGACCGGTTCCTGTTTGTCTTTGAAGAGCAATATATTGCCGGGTTCGTGGAAAATAAATTCCCGATTCTTGACGCCGTGCGCGAGGTGCTCAATCCAAGCGGGCTATGCGCTACGCTCTCTGTTGGAATCGGCCGCAACGCCGGCAGCTTTCAGGAGCTGTTTCAGTTTGCATCCATCTCCACCGAAATGGCCCTCTCGCGCGGGGGCGACCAGGTGGTCATCAAAAGCGGCGATACGTTTTCATTTTACGGTGGGCGCGGAAAAGAACTGGAGCGGCGCACCAAGGTGAAAAGCCGCGTGATGGCAAACGCGATCGGAGAATTGATCGCCGACTCCACACGCCTGTTTGTCATGGGACATAAGCAGCCGGATCTGGACGCCCTTGGTGCCGCAGTGGGCATCTGCGCCATTGCGCGGAAAAAGGGGATACCATGCTCCATCATCTGGGAATCCGGCGCGACGCCGAGCGACAGTATGAAGGATATCCTCCTCTCGCATCCGGAATATGAAAAAGCCTTTCTCGTGCCGCAGGACGCGTTCGCTTTGCTCGATCCCCGTGCCCTTCTGGTGGTTGTGGATACCAACCGGCCGGAGCAGACGATTTCGGAGGAGTTGCTCTCCGACTGCTCCAGAGTGGCGGTTGTGGACCACCACCGCCGCGCCGCTTCCTATATCGCAGACGCCGCGCTGAATTTTCACGAGCCATCCGCTTCCTCCGCAAGCGAGCTCGTGACGGAGCTGCTGGAATATCTCGTCGAACCGTCCGATCTCCTGCGGGTGGAGGCGGAGGCGATTTTGGCCGGTATTGTGCTGGATACCAAACAGTTTACCATCCGAACCGGCAGCCGTACGTTTGAGGCGGCGGCCTACCTGCGCCGCGTGGGCGCGGATACGGAAGGGGTAAAGAAACTGTTCCGAAACGAGTTAAGTGAGGTCACCGCACGATACAGCATTGTGCAGCAGGCCAGACTATACCGGGATGGGATCGCGATAGCAAAGTTGGATGCCGTTACAGGGCGGGTCACCGCAGCGCAGGCGGCGGATGAGCTGCTCAGCATTTCCGGCATTGACGCGGCGTTCGTCCTCTTTCCGGATGAGAATGGAAAGGTGGTCATCTCGGCGCGCAGTCTGGGTATTGTGAATGTGCAGGTGATACTCGAACCGCTCGGCGGCGGTGGCAACGCAGCCGCCGCAGGCGTACAGATTGATAACACGACGGTAGATGCTGTTATGCAGCGCATAACGGAGAGCATTGATCATTATTTTGAAGCAGGGTAATACCCGCATGATACAGAAAGGGACGAAGGCAGTATGAAGGTTATTTTACAGCAGGATGTAAAGGGACAGGGAAAAAAGGGCCAGATGATTGAAGCGTCGGACGGATATGCGCGCAACTTCCTGATTCCGAGAAAGCTTGCCGTTGTGGCAACCGCGGACAATGTAAACACCATGAAGCTGCAGGAAAAAGCCCGCAGGGCGCATGAGGCCGCTGAGAAAGCGGAGGCGGAGGAAATTGCCCAAAAGCTGCAGGGGTACACCGTGAAAATCGCGGCGAAAGCAGGCGCGGGCGGGCGGCTGTTCGGTGCGATCACGTCCAAGGAGATATCCGAGTGCCTGAAAGCGCAGTTTGATATTGAGGTTGCAAAGACTAAAATTGTACAGGATGAGCCGATCAAAGGCTTTGGGACCTATCAGGTGAAGTGCAAGCTGGGGCATGAGGTGACCGGTACCATCCATTTGGTGGTGGCAGAGGAAAAATAAGCGCGAGACCGGCGGACTATGGGGGTGAAAAATCATTGGAGGAAGCTCTATTGCTGCGGCAGATGCCGCACAGCGTCGAGGGAGAGCAGGCGGTGCTCGGCTCTATACTGATTGACGCGCGCTGTCTGCCGGACGTGCTGGAAGCGCTCAAGCCGGAAGATTTCTATATCCGGCAGAACCGAGAAATTTTTGAAACGATCTATACCATGTTCAATTTCTCGAAACCCATCGACCCTGTTACCGTGCTCGATGAAATGCGCCACCACGGCACCTATGATGAAGCGACGACCAGCGGCTACCTGTTGCAGCTCATGGAGATCACGCCTACGGCGGCAAACATAAAGGAATATATCGGCATTGTGAAGGACAAGACCCTTCTGCGCCGCATTGCAGAGGTCGCAGGGGACTTGACCGGCATGGTGCAGGAGGGAACCGGCACCGCACAGGAGGTGCTTGAGGCGGCGGAGCAGAAAATCTACGCCATTCGTCAGGGGCGCAGCGCGCAGGGGCTGGAGCATATTTCGAGTGTGATTCTAAATGTCTACGACCGCCTCAATGCGCTTGCGGCAAGTGAAGACGCAATTCCGGGCATTTCCACCGGGCTGCCCGATCTGGATATGTCTATTTCCGGACTCAATCCGTCCGACCTGATCCTGCTGGCCGCCCGTCCCGGTATGGGTAAGACCTCCATGGCGCTCAATATTCTGCTGCATGCGGGGAAATATTCCGGCAAGACGGTGGTGTTCTTTTCGCTGGAAATGAGCCGGGAACAGCTTGCCATGCGCCTGATTTCCAGCGAATCCTTTGTGGACAACAAAAAGCTGGTCACCGGGCGGCTTTCTGAGGACGACTGGTCAAAAATCGCCTCCGCTTCGGCGGCGCTCAATAAGACGCAGATTCTCATTGACGACAACCCGGCTATTTCCGTGGCCGATATGAACGCGAAATGCCGCCGAGTGGATAATCTGGGGCTTGTTATCATAGACTATCTTCAGCTTATGACTTCGGCCGGAGGCACAACGCGCAGCGGAGACAACCGCCAGCAGGTGGTTTCGGATATCTCTCGCGCGATGAAAATTATGGCAAAGGAGCTTCAGGTGCCGGTTTTATGCCTCTCTCAGCTCTCCCGCGCCAATGAGGCGCGCAGTGACAAGCGCCCGATGCTCTCCGATCTGCGCGAGTCGGGCGCGATTGAGCAGGACGCAGATATTGTCATGTTTCTCTACCGGGAAGATTACTATAATGAGAGCAGTGAAAACCATAACCTTGCCGAATGCATTGTGGCCAAAAATCGACATGGTGAGACGGGCAAAGTAGAATTGCAGTGGCTTCCCGAGTACACAACCTTCTCGTCTATCGACCGCCGACATCAGGAGTATTAGTTTTGGAACAGGTATGGACGCTTGCGCAACAGTACGATATGCTGCCGCGCGACGGGCTGATCCTCTGTGCGGTGTCGGGCGGCGCGGATTCCATGTGCCTGCTTCACCTGCTCCATTCCCAGGCGGGAGAAGGAGGATTTCACGTCGCGGCGGCGCACTTCAATCACCAGCTGCGCGGTGGAGCATCCGACGGCGACGAGGAATTTGTCGCCGCATGGTGCGCCGCGCGCGGCATCCCCTGGTTTGTGGGGCGGGGTGCCG
>JAJBUC010000015.1 GCA_020860545.1 Oscillospiraceae bacterium
GTGGTGGAGTATTCCATCGTCGCGCAGTCGGCAGTGATTGGGCCCGGCGCGCAGGTCGGCGCGCCGCCCGTTGGGCAGGAAAACTGGGGCATTACCGTCGTGGCGCAGGGCGGTCAATTAGGGGCCGACGCCGTCGTGACGCCCCGCGCCATGGTGACGCGCAACATGAAGGGGGGAGCGGCAGTATGATGAATACGCTGCACGGTATTATTTTCTCCTACCTGTCGAATCCGGACCTGCGGGAGCTGACGCAGCACCGTAACGCGTGCTCCGTCCCATATGGCGGGCGATTTCGCCTTATCGACTTCATGCTCTCCAATATGGTGAATGCCGGGGTTGCCGACGTTGGCCTGATCGCCCACACCAATTACCAGTCGCTCCTCGACCACATCGGCTCCGGCAAGGAATGGGACCTCTCGCGTAACCGCGGCGGCCTGCGTATTCTTCCGCCGTTCGGCTATGTCAATAAAATCCGCAGCGACAACTACCGCGGTCGGATGGACGCGCTTGCGGGCGTGTACTCCTATCTGCAAAATATCAAGCAGAAGTACGTTGTGCTCGCCGGGGGCGATATCGCGGTCAACCTCGACCTGCGGGAGATGTATCATGCGCATCAGGAGAGCGGCGCGGATATCACGGTTGCCTGTACCCCCTTATCGGACAATCCCGCGCCCAACAGCGACTATTTTCTGCTGGACGACGACGGCAGAGTCAGCGACGTGCTCCTGCAGCCCGCCGTTCCGCAGGGCTACGAGTCGCTGGAGGTGTGCATCCTCTCCAAGGAGCTGCTATTGGCGCTGGTCGATCACTGCACGGCGCACAACATCCCCTCCTTCAGCCAGGGTGTTTTGCTCACCATGCGGCATAAGCTGAACATTCACGCCTATACGTTTGACGGCTATGTTGCCCGCATCCGCACCGTGTCAAACTATTTTACCCACAGCATGGACCTGCTCGACCCGCAGGTGCGCGGTCAGCTTTTCACAGCCGACCGCCCCATCCGCACCAAGGAGCAGTCCAATCCGTCCAGCTATTACGGGCCGCACAGCAAGTCGGTCAATTCCCTGACCGCAGACGGCTGCATTATTGAAGGCGAGGTGGATAACTCCATCCTCTTCCGCGGCGTACGGGTGGAGAAGGGTGCCAAGGTTTCCAACTGCATCCTGATGCAGGGCACTGTAGTGGAATCCAACGCAATGCTCAAGTGCGCAATTGCCGATAAGAACGTGATTGTCTCCTCCGGCCGGATGCTGATGGGGCACATCACCTACCCGCTGGCCATTGCGAAAAATGAAATTATTTAAAATGCAAAGGACAAAACGCCGCCTTGCCCGGCGAAAGAATCCCTCGCCAATTCGTCATTTCTTATCTGTGAATACAGGTTTTTAGTCCCTCTTTCCTTCCGTTGTGAAAAGGCGTCCACCCTCTGGCGCTTTTTTACCCGTTTATAAAGGAGTGTCTAATGAACATTTTATTTGCGACTTCTGAGGCTGCACCATTTGTCAAAACCGGCGGGCTGGCGGATGTGGCCGGCAGCCTTCCGAACGCGCTGGCCCAGCAGGGGCACGATGTGCGCGTGATCCTCCCGCTCTATGCGTGCATCAACGATGATTGGCGCGGACAGATGCAGTTTTTGCAGCATTTCCGCGTCCGTTTGGCATGGCGCAATCCGTACTGCGGGATCTTTTCACTCTGCCGCAACGGGGTGACGTACTATTTCGTGGATAACGAGTACTACTTCAAGCGCCGTGAGATTTACGGGCATTACGACGATGGGGAGCGGTTCGCCTATTTCTCCCGCGCCGTGCTGGAAGCCACATCACATCTCGACTGGTCGCCGGATATCATCCACTGCAACGACTGGCAGACCGCGTTGGTACCGATTTACCTTCTGGAGGATAGAACATACATCCCTCAGCTGCAGCACGCAAAGTCGGTCTTTACCATCCATAACATTGAGTATCAGGGCCGGTACGGGCGTGAGACGCTGGCAGACCTGTTCGGCCTGAACCAGGGCTACTTCAACGAGCATATGCTCGCCTACCACGGTGACGTCAACCTCATGAAGGGTGCCATCTACACCTGCGACGCCCTGACCACTGTCTCTCCCGCCTACGCCGAGGAGCTGCAATATCCCATGTACGCGCATGGGCTGGAGGGCGTGATCACGGATAACCGCCATAAGCTCAGCGGCATTCTCAACGGCATCGACACCGACGTCTATAACCCGTGGAAGGACACCGGCCTTGCCAAGTTCTACTCGGCGCGCCAGCCCAAGGGAAAGCAAAACTGTAAGCTGGCCCTCCAGCACACCACGGGACTGCTGGAAGCGCCCGATGTCCCTATCATCGCCTGCGTGACCCGCCTTGTCCCGCACAAGGGGATTGACCTCATTCGCTCCGCATTCGACGAGATCATGGCGATGGATGTGCAGATGATCCTGCTCGGTACCGGTGACTGGTACTATGAGGAATTCTTCCGTCAGGAGCAGGTGAAATACCCCGGGCGCTTTGCCGCCAATATCATGTATTGCCCCGCCATGGCTACCGCCATTTACGGCGGCGCGGATCTGCTGCTCATGCCCTCTATCGCAGAGCCGTGCGGTCTCTCCCAGATGATTGCCATGCGGTACGGCACCCTTCCGCTCGTGCGGGAAACCGGCGGTCTGCGTGACACCGTCATCCCTGACGGCATGCCGGAGGCCAACGGCTTCTCCTTTGCCAATGTCAGCGTGCACGACATGCTCTGGGTTTTGCGCGAGGCGGTCGACCTCTACCACAACGACAAGCAGGCATGGCGCGCACTGCAGAAGCAGGCCATGTCCATAGATTTTTCCTGGTCCCGCTCTGCGAAGGCTTATCTGGAAATCTACGAGCGGCTGGTCAGCCAGTAGCGGTTCCTGCAAATTTCTGAGATGGGAGCACCATAAAACATGCGTAAGTATACAAAAAAAGAACTCATGACACTCATCAGCGCAAAGCTGCGCCTCACCTTCGGGCGGGACGTATCGGAAGCCAGCAAATTCCACCTGTTCAAAGCCTGCGCATTGATCCTGCGCGATATCATGTCGGAGCATCTGCTCAAGGAGGAGCTTAGCCCAAGCGCGCTTTCCGACCGGCAGGTACACTATCTGTCCATGGAATTTCTGCTTGGGCGCTCCCTGATGAAAAATGCCTTTAACATGGGCCTTTATGAACCGCTTGTACAGGCGATTGAGGGCTTTGGCTTTTCCGCGCCGGAGCTGTTTGAATGCGAGCCGGACGCGGGCCTTGGAAACGGCGGGCTTGGACGTCTTGCGGCGTGCTATCTGGATTCCATGACCACGCTCGGGATCCCCGCCACGGGCTACTCTATCTGCTATGAGCTCGGCATTTTCCGGCAGAAAATTGTCGACGGGGAGCAGGTCGAGTTGCCCGACAACTGGCTGGAAATTGGCGATGCGTGGCTGATTAACAAAATGGATGAGATGGAGGAGGTACATTTCGGCGGTACGCTTGAGGAGGAGTGGGACGAATACCAACAGCACCACATCGTCCACACCGGCTATGACACGGTGCTTGCCATTCCGCGCGACATGGAGATATCGGGCTACAATACCGCCCACAGCAATACACTGCGCCTCTGGGAGGCGAGAAGCCCGACGCCGGTGGATATGAACCTCTTTTCGAGCGGTCAATATCTCAAGGCGGTCGAACAGCGTGCCATGGCAGAGTCCATCTCCAAGGTGCTGTATCCGGAGGATAACCACTACGAAGGGCGTTCCCTGCGGTTAAAGCAGCAGTATTTCTTTGTCTCCGCCACCATTCAGTCGATTACCCGCAAGCATAAGGCGCAGTACGGCACCCTGCGTAATTTCCATCTGAAACACGTCATCCAGATTAACGATACGCACCCGACACTGGTCATTCCGGAGCTGATGCGCATTTTCCTTGATGTGGAGGGATACGACTGGGATACCGCGTGGCAGATCGTCACGAACGCTGTGGCATACACCAACCACACCGTGCTCTCTGAGGCGCTTGAGCGTTGGTCGCAGCAGCTGATGCAGACACTTCTGCCGCGCATCTGGCAGATCATCAAGGAGATCTCCCACCGCTATCAGGAGGAGCTCACGGCGTATTTCCACGGGGATATGTCCAAGGTGGCGGACATGGCGATTGTCTGGGGCGGGGAGGTGCGCATGGCAAACCTCTGCGTCTGCACCTGCTTTGCCGTCAACGGCGTCTCCGCGCTGCACACGGAGATTCTCAAAAACGAGGTGTTCCACAACGCCTACCTCCGCACCCCGGGAAAATTTATGAATATCACAAACGGCATAGACCACCGCCGCTGGCTGTTTCAGATTAACCCGGAGCTTGACGCGCTCGTCCGCGACTGCCTGAACGGCGACGCCTATATGTGCAAGCCGAGTGCCCTGCAGGAGCTGATCACCTATCAGGACGATGCTGCGGTGCTCGCCCAGCTCGGCAAAATCAAGCGGGACAATAAGCGGCTCTTTGCAGACTATCTCGCAAGGAAGACCGGCGTTGTGCTCAATACCGACGCGATCTTCGACGTGCAGGTCAAGCGCCTGCATGAGTATAAGCGCCAGCTGCTCAACGTGCTGCACATCATTTACCTCTACCAGCAGCTCCAGAATAACCCCTCCATGGACATGGTGCCGCGCGTGTTTCTGTTCGGCGCGAAGGCCGCGCCGGGGTACGTTGTGGCGAAGGAGATTATCCACCTGATCAATTCCGTCGCCGATACCGTGAACGCCGACCCGATCTGCCGCGACAAGCTGCAGGTGGTGTTTTTGGAAAACTACCGCGTGAGCCTTGCGGAAAGGCTCATCCCCGCCTCCGAGCTCAGCGAGCAGATATCCACCGCAGGCAAGGAGGCTTCCGGCACCAGCAATATGAAATTCATGATGAACGGCGCACTCACCATCGGCACGCTGGACGGCGCGAATGTGGAGATGCACGACCTCGTCGGGGACGACAACTTCTTCCTGTTCGGCATGAACGCGCAGGAGGTGCAGGAGCTCAGGCACAGGGGATACAATCCCTATGAATACTATAACCACAACCCCGCGCTCAAGGCGGCGCTCGACAAGCTGAATACCGGCTTTGACGACAAAGTCTCGTATGAAAATCTCTACCGCCGCCTGCTGTTCGGCATGAACGGCACGGCGGATGAATACCTTCTGCTTGCGGACTTTGATAGCTACCGCAGCGCGCAGGAGCGGGTCTCCCAGACCTATCTGGATCAGACGCGCTGGAACCGGATGTCCCTGATCAATATTGCGCACTCCAGTGTCTTTGCCGCCGATCGCAGCATCCATGACTATGCACGCGAAATCTGGCATGTCCCTGCGAAGGGCACACCATGAAAAAATGAGCTGCGTGTGTATGATTTGCAGCCGCGCCGGAAGTATAAAATATGCTCCCCTTGCAGTAGATGCTTTCTACTGCAAGGGGAGTATATTATTTCCCGTATTGCTGCTATTTACTTAATTTTTACAGTACTGTGCTAGCTGTGTTTACATGCCGCGCGTAAAATAATCTTGTTAAACATCAAAATGGATAAAGGAGCAAGATAATAGTTATGATGCAACCCAAACATAAAAGCGCGGCGGCAAAGAAGAAGAATATGGCCATCAACCGGCCTTCCTTACCGATTATTCTGACCTATAGCGCACTTGCGGTTGCTGTTATTCTGGTCATGGTCATGAATTACCGGAACCCTATTTCCTTCTCCATTTTTAGCACGGAAACCATTTCCTATGAAAAAGGAACCGTACTGGCTGTCACGGAGGAATCAATTGAGCCTGCGGATGGCATGCCCGGATGGGATCTCGGTGTGCAGACACTTTCGGTCAAAATGAAAAGCGGTGTGCAGCAGGGGGAAGAAATTCAGATCGTCAATACCCTGTCTACCGACCACAATGTGCGGGTTGCAGCCGGACAGGCTGTCATCATCAAGGCCGACAGGCCGGAGGGAATCACACCTTACTATACCGTATACAACTACGATAGAACGGCAGGACTCTGCATTGTGGGTGCGCTGTTTGTTCTTTTTATGGTTGCTGTCGGGCGATTCAAAGGCCTGCGCAGCATTGGCGGACTTGCCGTCTCGCTGTTTTTTATCCTCGGATTTTTGCTCCCCACGATTTATCACGGGTATTCACCCATACTTATGTCGATCCTGACCGCAATGATCATTGCACTGTTCTCCCTGATCCTGTTGAATGGATTTAGCCGCAAGACATTTACTGCCATCTTCGCAACAGTGGCGGGCGCGTTTCTTTCCGCAGGGTTTTTCTTCCTCATCTCCGCGCTGCTTCAACTCTCCGGTTATAACATGGACGGTACAGAGGAATTGATCCTCGTTTCGCGCGGTACCGGTCTTCAGCTTGGACAGGTGATGTTTGCGGGGGTGCTGATCTCCTCCATCGGTGCCGTCATGGATATGACAATGTCGATTGCCTCCTCTCTGGATGAGATGAAGAAGATACACCCGTCCTTGCCGGGGAGACAATTGTTTTCCTCCGGGATGGCAATCGGGAAAGATATGATCGGCACTATGTGTCAAACGCTTGTTTTGGCGTTTGTCGGCAGTGCGCTGCCAACTCTGTTGGTACTGATCTCATACGGCACACAGGCAGGGCAGTTTATCAGCTCCGATTATGTCGCAATAGAGGTGGTGCAGAGCGTGGCAGGCAGTCTGGCCGTGATTTCGGCCGTTCCAATCACCACGTGTCTCTATATCATGCAAACCCGTCGAGAAGAGAAACAGGAACAGTCGGCTCCGGCGCAGAAATTTCGCGAACCGGTCGCTTCAGATCGCGCTTCGCTTTAGATATAGTCACGAAAAAATATCCAAAATTTTGAGGAGGAATCGTGTGATGTTAAACGCAATTTTCAGCAGTAAAAACAACAAAAAGCTTTCTCTTTTTCTCAGCGGCCTGCTGGTGGTGAGCCTGGTCACTTCTACTGTCGCGGTCCCCGCCTATGCGCTTTCAGACGAGGAGCAGAACATTGCGTCGGTTTATGAGGAAACCATCCAGACTGACGCACTGCAGGATGCGGGAGAAGCGGAGGACACGGAAAACACTGACACGGAAGAAGCGCAGGAAGCGGCGGAGCTGGACACAAAAGACACCGGGGAGACTGTGACCACAGAAGAAGACGCGGTTACAGAATCCGCTGAGCCGACAGCTGAGACCACCGCAGTGGATGAAGATGCAGATATCGACAATAGTGCTGCTTCTGAGCCTTCCGCTATGGCAACAGTAACTGCCGCTACCACTGCGACAATTAAGAATATGGCGCTGACCATTGGCGCGGACGAGACTGAGCGCAACCTCACATGGTACAGTGATTCTACTGCCGACGGTGAAGTGCAGCTCGCGATCGCTGATGACATGTCCGGTGATACATTTCCTGCCGAGTACGAGAGCTTTGCGGCAGTAAGCGCCTCGTCCAATGTCTCCGGGTATTATACGAATAAAGCGACCATCAGCGGCCTGTGCGCCGACACGACCTATGCCTACCGCGTCGGCAATACCGACGGCTGGTCAAGCGTGTACACCTTCACCACCGATAGCTTTTCCTCCGCCTCCTTCAGCTTCCTGCTTGCGGGTGATCCGCAGATCGGCAGCAGCGGCAACGCCGGCAACGACACCACCGGCTGGATCACTACCCTGGATCATTGTATCGACTGGTTCACAGATATAAGCTTTCTGGTCAGCGCGGGTGATCAGGTGGAATCTGCTTCCAGCGAGACGCAGTATGAAAGCTACCTGACGCCTGATGCGCTCCACAGCCTGACCGTTGCGCCGAATATCGGCAACCACGACAGCACCAGCTCCATTTACAAGCAGCACTTTACTGTGCCGAACGAAGCGACAAACACCGGCGATACCGCCGCAGGCGGAGACTACTGGTATTCCTACAATGACGTGCTGTTCATGTCCATCAATTCCAACAATACAAGCACCGCTGTACACAAGGCGTTCCTGGAGAGTGCCATTGCCGAGTATATCGCGGATAATGGTGCCGAGCCCGCTTGGAAAGTTGTGACCTTTCACCACTCCATTTACTCTACCGCAAGCCACACCAATGACAGCGATATTCTTGCCCGGCGCAATGAGCTCCCCGTTGTATTCGGCGAACTGGGCATTGATGCTGTTCTCATGGGACATGACCACGTCTACACCAGATCTCTGATGATGGACGGCACCACCCCGATTACGGAAGGGTATGTCGCAGACGGGGACAACACATACGCGGCCTATACAAAGGCGGAAGGTGCCGGCGAGACGGTCTATCTGACCGCAAACTCCGCTTCAGGCAGCAAGTATTACACCATTCAGAATCTGAGCTTCACCTTTAAAGCGGTTGACAATCAGGAAAGCACCCCCAATATCACCAAAATCGACGTAACAGCCGATGCAATGACCTTTACCACTTACCGCACAGGCGCGTCCAACACCGTGAGCGATGTCGTTGACACCTTCACACTGTACAAAGAGAGTGCAAGCGCAGATACAAGCGAGCTGGATACACTGATTGCTGAGGCCGACGAGAAAAATGCGTATGAATATACCACGGATACATGGACTGTTTTCGTCGCAGCGCTTGAGGAAGCGAAAGAGATCCTCGCAGACGACACAGCGACACAGAGTGAGATTGATGCCGCAACCGAAGCGCTGCGCACCGCGATGGAAGCACTGGCAACCGGCCTCGTATTCGATATCACTACCTCGGCGCGTACCGTGGAAGGTGAAACCGTTTCTTATATGCTCTCCATGTACAACGCCAATCGGCTGATGAATTTGTCCATTACGTTCTGTGCCAATGGCGACATGCTGGAAAGCGCCGGTTATGAGCTGAAGAACGGATTTACCTCCATAAATCAAGGCGGCATCGTCTGGACCGACCTTGGGGATGGTATGTGGCAGGGACAGCTGGTGCTTGTCTACCTGAACGGCACGACCGGCATTACAACGGATGAAAGCACGGATATTCTGAATCTCCTGTTCAGAGGTAAGGCGCTCGGCAGCGCAACACTGGAGATCACGAACATCACCGCGTCGGTGTTGGATGAGAATGAGATGCCTGTCTATGTCTCGCTTGGGTATAAAAATCAATCGGCAACCACGGTGATTGTGCCCTATTTCTATCTGTATGACTTGAATGGTGACGGCGTTGTGGATCTGCTTGATCTTGCTATGGCGCAGAAATATTACTGGGCAACCGAAGACAGCGAGAATTGGGATGCCGCTCAAATTGCCGATGTGGATGGAAGCGGAACCGTAGACATGGTTGACCTGCTGGCCATCTACGCAAACTTCACAGCGTAAAGCATACCTTGCTGCATCAACGACCCGCTTAATACACTTTCCCCGTGCAGCATGGCTGCGCGGGGAAAGAAAAATTAATTTTTCAACATGGGGAGAGAATATATGAAGGAAATCTTGAGGCGCTGCAGCGGTATCCTGTGCGCGTTCGCGGTTGTGACCAGCCTGTTCCTATGCAAAACTTCCGCTGCGCAAGTGAGCGATATTGTCCTCGCGGCCGGGGAAACAACATTTTCCGTGGATCTGGAGATAGAAGAAAGTGAGCCATTTGCAGGGATTGAATTTGGTTTGACGCTCAGCGATGAATCGGCACTGACGTTCACCTCATTCACACCATCTGATGAGATAGCCGGTGCCATGCAAACGCCGTTTGTCACTGTGGATGGGCTGCATGGATTTGGTTTTTATACCGCGTCCAATGCCTATAGCGGCAAGATGACTGTCGGAACGCTGAATTTTACATATAGCGGCGACGCGGATCAGGTCATAGAAATTGTGCATATGCTGGTGGCGCGTCTGGATGAGAGCGGCACGCCTGTTGGCACGACACGGGAAGGCGTGGTGCTTACGTTAAATATCAGCCGTGAAAGCACCGCAGCCGATGAGGAGGATGAGGATACGGACAGCACATCCTCCGGCGGATCTTCCTCTTCCGGCTCTTCGTCCTCCGGATCTTCCTCCTCCGGCTCTTCCTCCTCCGGCTCTTCCTCCGGTTCTTCTTCCTCCGGCACATCCTCGACCAATACGTCGGACACAATTACGGAAGAGGATACGCCACTTGCCGAGTTATATGTACGGTCAAAGTATTTTGATGATGTCGATGAAAGTTGGCCGTGGGCGTTTGTCGAAATTGATACGCTCTATGAGGCGCAAGTCGTCAACGGAACGGCGGAAAAGATCTATACACCCCAGGGGAATATCAAGCGGGGAGATTTTATGCTGATGCTTTATCGGGCATATGACCTGAATGCGGAAAGCTTCGACAATTTTGCCGATGTACCCGCGGGCAGTTATTATTACGAGGCGATCGGGGTGGCAAAAGCGCGGGGTATTGCGCAGGGTAATGGGACGAATTTTATGCCTGAAGACCCAATCAGTCGGCAGGACATCATGACACTTCTTTACCGCACTGCAAATCACCTCCATTGGGATTTGGCTGCGGGCAGTGTAACAGACCTGGAGGGCTTTACAGATACCGCGGAAATCTCCGCCTATGCCACCGATGCTGTAGCGACACTGGTCAAAGCAGGTATCATTCAGGGCAGTGAAAATGCGATACACCCGCTGAGTGATACCACCCGTGCAGAGATGGCGGTCATACTCGCCCGCGTGATGGAGCGCTTTTAACGCCAGGTGTGGCGTTGGAAGCTGTAAAATGCAGATTTTCGTCATATGGAACATGAAGCGGAACACCTTTTGCCGGTTTTGGCAGAAGGGGTTCCGCCTGTTTTTGTCTATATTTTTGCAAGCGCGGAGAAACAGTGCACTAGAAGCGCTTCCGCACAGCACAAAGCAGTCTGCCTCATAATAAGATGGGTAGAGCAAGTATTTGCTTAGAGCAAATTCAAAAACCCAGCCGGGTCAAAGTAACGCCATGCTGCGTTGATCAATGCCGCGTTTTCGCGCCTTGCACTGCTGTACCGGCGCTCGGTATGCGCTGTGGTTCCTACATTTGCTCTAAATCTGTATGAAGGAGATAAGTGGACATGAACTATAGGGATGCCCTCAATCGAGGGCGCAGCAGTTCAATATCTGCAGAGAGCAGCGGCTTATTTGATGGTTGTCGCGCCAATGCCGGTTGCCAGACTCCGTGGGGATGCGCGCCGGTTCCGCCCTTTGT
>JAJBUC010000039.1 GCA_020860545.1 Oscillospiraceae bacterium
AAGTATACTATACCGCGCAAAAATAGTCAAATAATTATTTTCGCGCGAAATGGGAAAAATCAAGTACAAAAGAATCAAAAGACCAAGTAAAACACTTCTAATTATACATAAATTCGCTTAAAAAAGCAATACTTTTACACATTTACGCCTTTTTTATAATCCCTGTATCCCCCAGCGGCCCGAAACCTCACCGGGCTGCTGGGGGGCTTTTTTTATTTTGTCCACCCCATAAGCGCCCAGCCGTGCCAGTGGTGCGCGGGGTTGCGTTTAAAGTCGCCCCGGACGGCGGTTCAACCGGGTGCCGTCCGGGGGATTGTGGGGTGGTGAAACGCCACCTCACCGACAGCTTGGGTAGAGAGCAGCTTACCAACTTCATCCCCAAAGGCGACCGCGACAAAATAAAGGCCCACGCCCAAACAAAGGGTATGAGCCTGAACGCTTATATTTTGGAGCTGGTCAGGAGGGATATGGAGGGGTGATAAGAAAAAAGCGGGTTATTAAGCGGGTTAAACTGAATATAAAAAAGCCTTGTACCGATTGCGGCACAAGGCTTTAATTTGGTGCCGGTGGTGGGACTTGAACCCACACCCTGTTGCCAGGAACGGATTTTGAGTCCGTCACGTCTGCCATTCCATCACACCGGCATAAGGCATCATTAAGGCGTGAGATTATTATACACGTTCTTTTTTGGTTTGACAAGCACAAAAAAGCATCCGAGCATCCGACTAAACGGCGGGAGCAGAATATCCTACCCCCAGATAGGACAGTGAAAAAGACACTGTTGTATCTGGGGGTAAAAAGAGGAATCTACAGCAAATCCGTAAGCAGTTAAAAAAGTGAAGGAATTGGAGTGACGGTGACGCTAAGCTATGCAGGCCCTGAAGTGCGTAAGATATACCTCAGTGCCATTCTGGATCTCTGCGACAGGAGGATCGTCTCCTTTGCCATTGGTGACCACAACGACAACAGACTCGTCTTTGCCACCTTCGATGCCGTACTTGCCGCCGCGCCCTTATTTGATTTCATATTCAGCAGTTGAGACGATAGCCTGCGCCCCAGACGGTTTCAATGATGGTCGGATGGGAGGGGTCGTCCTCAATTTTTTCCCGGATACGTCCGATATGCACTGTGACGGTGGCGCTGTCGCCGATATAGTCGTAGCCCCAGATGGACTCAAAGAGGTGCTCTTTGGAAAAGACAATGTTCGGGTTTTCCGCCAGAAACTTTAACAGGGAAAACTCCCGGTTTGGGAGCTTTAGCTCCACGTCATTTTTATAGACCTTCCAGCTTTGGGGGTAAATGGTGAGGTCGCCGACGGTGATTTTCTCCGGTTCATTGCTGCGTCCACCGCCGCTTGTGAGCCGTTCATAACGGCTGAGGTGGGATTTGACCCGCGCGACCAGCTCGGCGGGGTCGAAGGGCTTTGCGATATAGTCGTCCGCGCCAAGGCCGAGGCCGCGTATCTTGTCCGCCGACTCGGTGCGCGCAGTGACCATCAGAATAGGCACGTCCACCTTGTCGCGTATTTCGCGGCAGATATTATACCCGTCACAGCCCGGGAGCATTAGGTCGAGCAGTACCAGATCGTACTGCGTGTTTAGCAGAAGGGAGAGCGCCTCCTGCCCGCTTTGGGTGACGTCTACGGTAAAACCGTTGATCTCCAGATAATCCCGCTCCAGCATGGCGATCTCGGGGTCGTCCTCTGCGATCAGTATTTTTTGCATACGCTATTCCTCCTCACGACATGGAAGTGTAATATCAAAGACCAACCCATGGTCGTTTTTTGCGGTAACCGTTCCACTGTGGGCCTCTACGATGTATTTGACGATATACAGGCCCAGCCCGCTGCCCTCGCCGCCGCTGCGGCCGCCTCTGGCCTCGTCCCCACGCCAGAACTGTTCAAAGAGATGGGGCAGCTGCGCTTCGGATACGCCGGTGCCGTTATCGGAAAAGCGCAGGCGCTCGGTATCGCGCTCCCGCCAGACGGAGATGGTGATGACCAGCTCCGGCGCGCCCGCGTAATGGATGGCGTTATCAAGCAGATTGTTCAGTACCCGGTACATCTGCTCGGTATCGGCACGCACGGGGTGCGGCGCACTGTCCGGCTTGATGGTCAGCGCCACGCCCATGTGCGCGAGCTCCTCTCTGCTGTTGTCGGCAAAATTCCGCACAAACGCGTAGAGATCCACATCCTCGGGGAAGAGAGGCAGGCTCCCGGTCTCCATCTTGGAAAAGTAGAACAGGCGCTGGAGCAGCACATCCATATCACACGCCTTCTGGTAGGCGATGTCCAGATACAGCTGCTTTTTTTCCGGCGTGTTCGCCACGCCGTCACGCAGGCCCTTGATATATCCCTTGACCGATGTGAGCGGCGTGCGCAAATCGTGTGAAATTCCTGCGATCATATCGGTACGCGCCTGCTCGTAGCTTGTGTTCTTGCAGCGCTCCTCAAGCAGGTGTTGCTGCATGTGGTCAAACGCGGTGCAGACCGACCGGAATTCGTCTTTTCCGGTATAGGCGATGGGCTGCGTCAAATTGCCCTGCTCTACCCTGCGGGAGGCCTCCGTCAGCGCGTTGACGGGCCGCAGGGCCTGCTTCACCTGATAGCGCGTAAAGAGAATGCTGAGCAGGACGATGATGATGATGGCAATTGCCCCGCTGACAAACAGGGCGATGCTGAGCATCTCCGACTGCATTCTCGGGCGGCCGAAGACTGTGGGTGAGTTCAGTTGGTACATGGCCGCGACCGTGTTGCTGCCGATGGATTTACCGACAATCAGTACCCCTTCGTTTTGCAGGGCGAAGGAACCGGTGCTCGACCAGACGCTGTCACTCGTGACAACGCGGTTATAAAACTCGGTCTGGTATTCGTCATAAGAGGAGTAGATCGTTTTCCCGTCCTGCGCGACATAGAGGGAATAATCGAGCTCTGAGAGTGCGGCATCCAGCGCCGCCCAGTCAAGTGCCGCAGAATCCCATGTATTGAGCATATCCTGTACCTGCGCCATATTGTCGTTATTCGGAGGAGGCTGTGTGCGGCTCCGATAACTGGAGGATATCCACTGCATGACGCCGTTGCTGATGAGAAAGAGCGCCACAAGCGCCGCCAGAACGCTGAAGATATTAAATAGAAACATCCGCCGCTTCACCACAGGACCTCCTTTTTTTGTATTGTACCGAAAAAATCTAAACGGGTAACAGGGGAATTCTAAACAATTTACAAATTGTTAAAGAATTTTGCCGTTTTGCCTGTTCAGGCTACCACAGACATGCAAGAAAAGCCCAGCTTTCGCTGGACTTTCCTCGAAAATATGCGTATCTCAATAAAGGGAACCGATTGTGAAAAACGAAGAAAGCAGCATTATCTGGTGGTACCCTTACCCCCATCCACACACAACACACGACCGGTAATATAATCTGAGGCGCTGCTGGCGAAAAAGACGAATGCAGGCGCAACATGCTGTTCACCGTTACCGATATATCCGACAGGGAACTGGGTATAAAAGGTTTCTAACTGCTGCTCGTCCAGCGTTGAAATATAATTCTCCACCGCTGTTGTCATAGCGGCCGGGGATATGGCGTTTACCTGAATGTTGTATTTCCCCCATTCGAGAGAAGCTGTTCTGGTAAGGCCGACGACGCCTTCTTTTACAAACGAATATGTAGCGTGGTACAGAAGCCCGTTCAGACCGGCTTCAGAGGCCAGATTGATAATTTTGCCGCTCTTCTGCGCTTTCATATATGGAAAGCATTCCTGCATGTAGTAGAACGTTGCATAGCCCGAAGAGCGCATCACCTTTTCAATGTCTTCATCTGTTGTATCCTCCAGGGGCTTGATGTTATATGCCATTGCATTGTTCACTAAGATATCCACTGTCCCAAATGCTTTCACGGTCGCGTCAACCAGTTTTTTGACGTTTTCCCGTATCCCAACGTCACCTTGCACAGCGATTGCCTGTCCGCCATATGCCTTGACTTCCTCGACCAACGCATTGATTTTTTCGGCGCGCCTTCCCATTGTGGCGATTTTTGCGCCTTCTTTGTAAAAGGCTCTGGCAACCCCTAATCCAAGTCCATCACCTGCGCCGGTAATAATTGCGACCTTGCCGTCCAACTGTCCCATCTGTATCATCCTTTCATGCTATACTGAAACAATCTATAATTGGTATTATATCTAAAATTGTATGTGTTTGTCAATCATAGACGATGATTTCACCATACAAAATGCCGCTGCAAGACCGGATCCGTTGCATAAAGTTTTGGGTTTGTTTATAAATTGTTTTGAAATTCTCATAGAGCAGTTGAGGGTTTGCCAATAAAATGGGAAACGAACAAAAAGCAGCTCTTGCACAAGGAAAGGATGCTGGTATTATGCCAAAACTCGCATTTAGGAAGAAAAACGTATCCTCAGAGCCGTCGGATACGACGGCGGAAAACACGAAGAAGAACAAGCGGAAGGGCCCATGGAAAAAACGCGTGATCGCCATAGTTGTTGTCTGTGCGGTTGTGGCTGGCGTCGGGGTGTATTTTGTCAGTGGGCGGCAGAACTCCGTTTCCGCTGCAGATACTACTTATACAACGGCCAATGTCGAGCGCCGCGACATCACAGCTGAGATCACGGGTAGCGGTACACTGGAGGCGGCGAACTCCTACTCCGTGTCCACACTGCTTGAGGGCACGATCCTGAGCGCCAACTTTGAAGAGGGCGATATCGTTGAGGAGGGCACCGTGCTCTATACCATCGACTCGTCCGACGCGTCAAGCTCTCTGGAAAAATCTCAGATCAGCCTGACGCAGGCGCAGCGTAGCTATAACAACAAGCTGAAGGATCGGGACGATCTCAACCTCACCTCCGACATCGCGGGGCGTGTTCTGACGATGGATCTGGAGGTCGGCGACGATATCTCGGCCGGGCAGACCATCGCCACTGTGCAGGATTCCGAAACGATGACCCTTACCGTCCCGTTCCCTGCGGATGACGCCGCCGGTTTCTACATCGGGCAGGCGGCCACGGTTACGCTGGACGGTTCCTTTGAGACACTCTACGGCACGGTGAGTGAAATCGGGGTCAGCAATACGGTGCTGAGCGGAAATGTCATCGTACGCGATATTACCATTGACGTGAGCAATCCGGGCGGGCTATCCACCACACAGTCGGCCACCGGAGAGATCAATGGCGTCGGCAGTGCGTCAAGCGCCACCTTTGTCTATAACGAGGAGGGTACGATCACCGCGAAAACAGGGGGGACCATTGCAAAGATCAATATTGCCAAGGGCGACTGGGTGACGAAAAACCAGATCGTGGTGGTACTGTCCAGCGACACCCTCGACGACGAGATCCAAAGCGCTTCGGAGTCCGTGCGTAACGCCGAGCTGTCGCTCGAAAGCCAGACGGATCAGCTTGACGACTATACCATCACCTCGCCCATCGCGGGCACTGTGATTGATAAGAATTACAAAGCCGGTGAGACGACCGAGTCAAATCAAGTGCTCTGTACGATTTACGACCTCACCTATCTCGAAATGACGCTCAGTGTGGACGAACTGGACGTGTCCAATATTGCGGTAGGGCAGGACGTATCCATCACAGCGGAGGCGGTGGAAAACAAGACCTATGCCGGCGTCGTCACCAAGGTGAGCGTGGCCGGCACCACCTCCAACGGTGTCACGACCTATCCCGTCACCATACGTATTGACGAGACAGAGGGGCTTTTACCCGGCATGAATGTGGACGCGAGTATCGTCCTGGAGAGCGCGAGCGACGTGCTCGCCATTCCGTCCGCCGCACTCATGCGCGGCAATACCGTTCTTGTGACCGCCGACTCGCCGAGCGCTGCCAACGGGGTCGCGATGCAGGCAAACCCGGGGATGGGAACCGGCGGCACGGAAACAGGGGAGCGCGGCAGCGGGAGCGCAACGACAGAAGAATCCGCATCTACCGACGACAGCGCGATACAGCCGACCGGCAACCAGCAGGCGGGCACAGAAGATGCGGGCAATCCCGCGTCCGGCGGCGCACAGGCGGCGCAATATGTCACCGTGCAGGTAGAAGTGGGCGCAAGCGACGATACGTATACTGAAATTATCAGCGGCCTGCAGGAAGGCGATGTGGTCGCCTACATCCCCACGACGTCATCAAGCAGTACTACAGATACGTTCATGATGGGCGGCGGCATGCAGATGGGCGGCGGCATGAGCGGCGGCGGCATGAGCGGCGGCTGTATGAGCGGCTGTAACATGGGCGGCGGCATGCCAGGAGGATTCTAATCATGAAACCTCTCATTGAGTTTCAAAAGGTCTGCAAGTATTACCAGATGGGCGACACCACGGTGGTTGCGGCGAATCACATCTCCTTCCAGGTGTTTAAGGGTGAATTCGTGGCCATCGTCGGACAGTCCGGTTCGGGCAAGTCCACCTGTATGAATATTATCGGCTGTCTGGACGTCCCGTCGGAGGGCACGTACCTGCTCGACGGGCGGGATGTGGGACAGATGAACAAAAATGAACTGGCGGAGATCCGCAATGAGCTTTTGGGGTTCATCTTTCAGCAGTATAATCTTCTGCCGAAGTTGACGCTGACCGAAAATGTGGAGGTGCCGCTCATGTATGCCGGTGTTTCCAGAGGGGAGCGGCACGAGCGAGCAATCAAATCACTGGAACGGGTCGGCCTTGGCAACAAGGTGCGGCATAAGCCGCAGGAGCTCTCCGGCGGGCAGCAGCAGCGTGTGTCCATTGCGCGGGCGCTGGTCGGCGATCCGGCTGTGATTCTTGCAGATGAACCCACCGGCGCGCTCGACTCCCGTACGGGGCGTGAGGTGCTGGCGATGCTGCAGGAGCTGCACGCCGCGGGGCACACCATTGTGCTCATCACCCACGATAACTCCATTGCCGTGCAGGCGCAGCGTATCATCCGGCTGGAGGATGGATGTGTTGTCTATGACGGCCCTGCCAATGCGCCCGAGGCGGTGGTAACACCCAAGGCCGCCGGGGTGTAGGGGGGTATATGAGTTGAGTATTTTTGAATCTGTCAGCCTGGCAATCAAGAACATCGTCTCGAGCAAAACCCGCACCTTTCTCACCATGCTGGGCATCATCATCGGCGTGGCGGCCGTGATTGTCATTGTGGGGCTTGGCAACGGCCTGGAGGGATATGTGACGGCCAGCTTTTCCGATATGGGCACCAACACCCTGACGGTATCGGTCCAATCCCGTGGCTCGACACGCACTCTGGATGTAGATCAGATGTATGAAATTGTGGAGGAAAACAGCGAGTACTTAGACCTCTGTTCTCCCACGGTGAGCATGTCGGGCAGTATCAAGATCGGCAACGAGACCATGTCCTCCACATCGGCCACCGGCGTGAGTGAAGATTATTTTGATATCAGAGGGTATACCGTAAGCGACGGCCGGTGGCTGCAGTACAGCGACATGAGCCAGCGCAGCAAGGTGTGTGTGATCGGCGAATACTTAAACCTTGCGTATTACGGCGGCAACGCCGTGGGGGAGACCATCCGCCTCAACGGGCAGAGCTTCAGCATTATCGGCGTAATGGAGCAGGAGGCCACCGATCTGGAGGAGGGCGGCACCGACGACTGTATTTTTCTCCCGTATACCACGGCGACCCGCATTACCTCCGGCATGGTCAGCAGCTATACCATTACCGTACAGGACGAAACCTATCTGGATGAGAGCAAAGCCGCGCTGGAAGCTTCCCTCTACGCGTTTTTCAGCAGCGATGACTTCTATACCGTTTCCAGCATGTCCGAGCTGCTCGAGACCATGACCAGCATGATTGACATGCTCGTGTACATCCTGGTGGCGATCGCGGCGATCTCCCTTCTGGTGGGCGGCATCGGCATTATGAATATTATGCTGGTGTCGGTCACGGAGCGTACCACGGAAATAGGTATTCGAAAATCGCTTGGCGCGAAAGAGCGGTACATCATGGAGCAGTTTGTCTTGGAGGCGGCGCTCACAAGCGCGCTTGGCGGCGTCATTGGCATTGTGTTGGGGTATCTCCTCTCCGCTGCGGCATCCGTTTTGATTGAGATGCTGATGGGCGAACCGATCACGGTGTCGCCAACGATGTTCGCCGTGGGCCTGGCATTCGGTATTTCAGCCGGTATCGGCATTATCTTTGGGTTTCTGCCCGCGAAAAAAGCTGCCGCGCTTAATCCAATTGATGCGCTGCATTATTCCTGATAAAAGGAGAACCTAAAATTATGAAGAATTTTAAAAAGAAGTTTTTTTCCATCCTCACCGCAGCGAGTTTGTGTGTGTCGCTTACCGTTCCCTGCGCAATGGCCGCGACCTCTGAGACCACTGTGCTTGAAACGGTGAAGGCGCTTGGCATTATGGTCGGCGACGAAAACGGGAACATGAATCTTTCGACGCTTGCCACCCGCGCGCAGTTCGTCAAAATGATGGTCGCCACCTCTTCCTACAAAGACACCGTCGGCGCGGGCTACGGCGCGTCCCTCTTTTCCGATGTGAAAAGCGACCACTGGGCGGGCGAGTTTATCAAGCTCGCGGTGGATCAGGGCTGGGTGACCGGCTACGTGGACGGGACGTTCCGCCCGGAAAACAACATCACGCTGGAGGAGGCGTGCAGCGCCCTGCTGAAGATGCTCGGCTATGACGCGTCCAGCCTGGCGGGCTCCTTCCCGACGGCGCAGCTCTCCAAAGCGAGCGCCATCGGCCTGCTCGACGACGTCACGGCGACGCAGGGGCAGACTCTCACCCGCCAAAACTGCGCGATGCTCTTTTATAATCTGCTGACCGCCCAGACGAAGGACGGCGCGGTTTACGGCACCTCACTCGGCTACACCATCACAAACGGGGAAGTGGACTACTCCACGATGGTCAATAACGACCTCAAGGGCCCCTACATCAGCACCGACGGACAGGTGAGCCTGCCGTTCTCCACCAGCTCCGCCACCGTATACCGCAACGGCAGCCTTTCCGACCTCTCCGCCGTGAAGCAGTATGATGTGTACTACTATAATGCCAATATGCAGACCGTCTGGGTTTACAATGACCGCGTGACCGGCACGCTGACCGGCGTCTCGCCCGACCGGAGTGCGCCGACCGCCGTTACCGTCGCCGGCGTGACGTACAGCATCGGCACCTCATCGGCCACGTACAACCTTTCGAGTCAGGGAAACTTCCCCGACGGAACTGTGGTGACACTGCTGCTCGGCATGAACGGGGAAGTGGTGGAGGTGCTCAATGCAATGGAGGACAACGGATACTATTACGGTGTCATTGTCTCCAGCCAAAAGGCCGCGTCCACCTCCAGCACCACCACGGATGAGAGCACCAGCCTGCAGGTTGAGACGCAGGTCGCATGCACGAGCGGTGAAGTGCGCACCTTCTACCACACGAGCAGCAGCACCTACAAGATCGGACAGCTGGTCACGGTGACGGTCAACAGCTCCGGCACCACGGTGAAAAACCTTTCCACCGCAAGGGTATCCGGTACAGTGGACAAAAACGGCACCCGTCTGGGCGACTACACCTTTGCCGATGATGTGGAGATTCTCGACACCGACAGCGGCGGCGGGTACGCGAAGATCTATCCATCCCGCCTTGCGAGTACCAAGATCACGGAGTCTGATGTACGGTACTACACGCTCAATGAAAAGGGCGAGATTGACCGCCTCATCTTAAACTCCGTCACCGGCGACACGTATACCTATGCGCTGCTGACCGATTCCTCCAGCAACGACTCCAGCTCATCCTCATCCGCTTCTTATACCTATATGCGAAACGGAAGCCAGCAGTCGCTGAGCAGTTCCAATGTATACAGTGTCTCGAACGGGGGAATTGTCTTCATCTATGACAGCGGCTCCCTGACCCGCCTGACACAGCTGAAATCGGCGAAGCTGACGGATCTCAACGAGCTCTACGCCCTCGCCGACAACAAAAAATATCTGCTGGACGAAAATGTGCAGGTGCTGCTGCTCGACCGGTCATCAACCAGCACCTACTACGCCACCAGCCTCTCCGATATCAATGCGGAGGACTACACTCTGACAGGCTGGTACGATGATCTGGGCTGCGCCGCGGGCGGCAGAATCCGTATCATTGTGGCCACCAAAACATCCTGAGATCCTACGAGGGACTGCCGCATACGGCGGCAGTCCCTCGTATTTTGTCGCTTGGCTTGACTTCATGGGACAACTATCTTATCATTATTATCTGCGCTTTTATTCGACAATAATATAAGTGCCGGAACCATCCGGGTGAATATAAATGGTATCTTCATCAGCAGGATTCATATTGTCCTGTGTGGTGCCATCTGGTGGAACAAAAATGAAGTTTTCAAATTCAGTATCATCATAATTTGGCGGAGTTAAAAAGAATGACCTGTCTTCCGGATAATCAGGCAGTGGAGCAGATATTGGGTCGTAGCTTTCCGGCACTGGAATAAGAAGTAGTGCCAGAACGGGCTGTCGTGAGCATAGGGAACAAAAAATGAAAATTCCGATTCCGAACAGTATTACCTTCCGCTTCCCGTGAATAACTCTATGTCTCATATCAATTTCCTCCGTCTTAATGCGAAAAAATAAAAATGTATGGAAAGTTGCTACTGCAAAGAAAACAACTTGTCATACATGATACAACAAATAAACCTATCATCATTGGAGACATAAAATAGATCCAATTTAACAGGCATATATGTTTCTTCGTCAAACTGGACTATTAGAAATTGTCAACTTTCTTTCGTGGTACGAATGAAGATTGTGTCATTTCCATAGTGAAAGAAATTCAATCGCACTTGGTTGACTTATCGTTCTATCAATAATATACTATAAGATATTTATGTCGAAAAAGAGAGAAAACGGCTTTGGAGAATGCAAACAAATGATGGGGGTCGTTTTATGACAAGGAAAAAAGTAAAATGGGGCTCAGGACTGCTGGCGCTTGTGCTACTGTTTCTGCTGCGCTGGGGGCTTGGAGGCCATCCGCACGCGGCTACGGGTGAGGACGCAGGTACCGCGAGCGGCGTGACCTTTCAGTCATTCCT
>JAJBUC010000048.1 GCA_020860545.1 Oscillospiraceae bacterium
CACATGTATGCAATCATCAGTCATCAACAAAGGCAAGCAGCGCAGGCGCAGGGTATATTTGCCGAAGCTGCCTGTTTCACAGCAGCGCGCGGAGCAGATATACCGGTTTCTGTTCGTGGTCACCCCGCTGGTCTCCTTTGCGCTTGTGGAGATGCTCAATTACAACAATATTTTCACCAGCTTTACGCCGGTTCAAATCTGCCTCAATCTGGCGTGGTACTACCTGCTGGAGTTTGTCCTCTATTTCATCCGGGGGGCGTACCGGCAGCGCCCTGAAGTGGAGCCTCGGCATTTCGTGGGGGCTGGGCATGACCAACCACTATCTCATCGCGTTTCGCGGGCGCACCCTTTTTCCGGGCGACTTTCTGTCCCTGCGCACGGCGGCGAATGTGGTGGGGGACTACAGCTTCCGGCTCGACAGCAAGCAGATCATCGCGACCATCATTATGGCCGCCTATGTGGTGGCGGTCTGCCTGCTTCCGCCGCAGTGGGAGCGCAGGAAGTGGTCGTGGAAGCGCTTTGCGCCGGCGGCGGTGGCGGCATGCGCCTTTTTCATCCTCTTTTTCCAGACGGGCTTTTTGGACGTGATGCAGATCGAGCCCTCCATGTGGACGACGCGGGGGAACGGACTGGCGCTGAATTTCAGCCTCTGCCTCAAAAAGAGCAGTATGGAGGCGCCGGAGGGGTATTCCGCGCAGGTGGTGGAGCGGCTCAATGCGCAGGAGGCCGAGGCCGCGCAGACGGCGGCGGCCGCCGAGACCCGGCCGGTGAACGTCATTGTCATCATGAACGAGGCGCTCTCCGACCTCTCGGTCCTGCCGATGGTGGAGACCAATCAGGACGCCATGCCGTTTATGCGCTCCATGACGGAGAACACCATCAAGGGGTATGCCTATGCCTCCGTATTCGGCGGCACGACGGCAAATTCCGAGTACGAATTCCTGTCCGGCAACAGCACCGCCTTTGTCCCGGCGGGGACGGTGCCGTATCAGATGTATGTGTCGCAGGACGACCCCACGCTTGTCTCGCAGCTCAAGTCGGAGGGCTATCGCGCGGTCGCGATGCACGCCTACCGCTCCTCCGGTTGGAACCGGGTGAGCGTATACAACAGCTTCGGGTTTGACGAGCAGATGTATCAGCAGGACTACACCGACAAGGCGTACATACGCGACTACATCAGCGACCAATCCAACTATGAAAACCTGATCCGCGTCTACGAGGAGAAGGAGGCGGGCGAAAAGCTCTTTATTTTCAACGTCACCATGCAAAACCACAGCGCCTACAGCGGCGACTGGGATGGGCTGGAGAAGTCGGTGTGGCTGACCGGCGCGCTTGAGAATCGCTTCTCCACCGTCAACCAGTACCTCTCGCTGGTCTATGAGAGCGACAAGGCGATGGAATACCTCGTGGACTATTTTTCCAACGTGGATGAGCCGACCGTGCTTCTCTGCTTTGGCGACCACCAGCCGCAGGTCGCCACAAATTTCTATACCACGGTGCTGGGGGAGGACCCCGACGTCGCAACGGCGGAGCGCAAGCAGATGGTGCCGTTCTTCCTGTGGGCGAATTACGATATCCCGGAGGCGGAGGGGGTGGAGACCTCCATCAACTACCTCTCCACACTGCTGGCGGACACGGCGGGGCTGGACCTGACGGGCTATCAGAAGCTGCTCAAAGAGACGCAGCAGACCCTGCCGGTCATCAACACCGTGGGCATGCGCGACGCGCAGGGCAACTGGTACGAAACGGCGGAGGAGCTGCCGGAGGATGCGGCGGCGGCGCTCCAAACCTATCAGATCGCATCGTACAACTATATCTTTGACAAGCGCAACCGGATTGACGCGTTCTTCCGGTGATACGGGGCGCACCCCTCAAATGGGGCAAAAAAAGCCGACGCCTCTGCAGACGATGCAGAAGCGATCGGCTTTTTGTAAGCGGCTTCGCGGCTGGCGGACGCAGCCGGTATTGGGATGGGGCAAGTGTTTTCTGAACGGTGAGGAACCGCTCCTACGCAAGCGAGGGACCGGGGAAACCAGGGGGGGTTCCCCGGTCTGCCCTGCCTGGCAGGAGCTTCCGCAAAAAATGCGCGCGTGCAGGCGATGATCCTACACGCGCGCATTACAAAATGCAACGATAGCGCCCTGCAGATGTGACACGAGGGAATACCGGTGAAAAAATGGTTGAAAAATCAGCGGTATTGTGGTATAGTAAGGTTTGCTCGTGTCGCCGTCGCAAGACGGTTGTGTAGGTGGGCTTTCACCTTCACAGGGGTATGGTGTTTGCGCACCATGCCCTGTCGCGGGCTTCCTTTGTCGGAAGCTCCTCAGACGTATTATACGACGGATGACAAAATCCGTCAAGTTATTTTTCTGCAAAGTGGCGGTTACCCCTTGCGCGGGGGCAGATGTTGTGTTATAATACAAAAAGTATGATGTTGTTCAATCGGAGTGGGGCTTGGCCCCGCTCTTTTTGGTTGAACAGGGGAAAGTGGTGAACTGACGCGTGGCGAAGGTAACGGAGGTTGTCGCGGCGCTGGCCGCGCCCATTGTGCAGCAGCAGGGCTGTACACTCTGGGACGTGGAGTACAGCAAAGAGGCGGGCGCATGGTACCTGCGGGTCTATATTGATAAAGCGGGCGGGGTGTCCATCGCCGACTGTGAGGCGGTGAGCCGTCCGCTGTCCGACAAGCTCGACGAGGCCGACCCCATTGAAGGGTCCTATACCTTTGAGGTGTCCTCCGCCGGGGCGGACAGGGCGCTGAAGAAGCCGGAGCATTTTGCGGCCTTTTCCGGCGCGCAGGTGGAGGTGCGCCTCTACCGCCCGGTGGACGGACGCAAGGAGTATATCGGCACGCTCGCCGCCTTTGACGCGGGCGACGTGACCATTGAAACCGTGTCGGGCCCGTTGCGCTTTTTGAAAAAAGACGTGGCGCAGGTGCGATTGCACGTGTCAATTTAAGGAAAGGAGACGGGTGACACAATGGCGAAGAAGGGTGCAAAGGCGCAAAAGACGAATGAGCTGGACGGCGCGGAGTTTTTCGCGGCGGTTTCGCTGATTGAGAAGGAAAAGGGCATTCCCAAGGGCTACATGATGGACAAGATCAGCCAGGCGCTCATTTCTGCCTATAAGAAGGACCACGAGGGCATTGAGGACAACGTGGTGGTAGAGGGCGACGAGGCGAAGGGCGAGGTGCGCATGTACGTCAAGAAGGACGTCGTGGAGGTGGTCGACAACCCCAACACCGAAATCGGGCTGGACGAGGCGCGTGAAAAGCTTCCGCTTGCGGCGCTGGGCGATGTGGTGCGCATTGAGATCAAAACCCGCGATTTCGGGCGGATCGCCGCCCAGACCGCGCGGCAGGTGATCATTCAGGGGATGCGCGAGGCGGAGCGCGGGATCATCTATGAGGAGTTCAGCTCCAAAGAGCACGAGATCCTGACCGGCGTGGTGATCCGGGTGGACCCGCGCTCCGGCTCCATCTCGGTGCGCCTCAGCTCCGGCAATGAGACGACGGAGGCGTACCTCTCCGCAGGGGAGCAGGTGTCCGGCGAACGCTACCGGGAGGGGGACCGCCTGCGCGTCTATGTTGTGGAGGTGCGCAGCTCCACCAAAGGGCCGCAGGTGCTTGTGTCCCGCACCCATCCGGGGCTTGTCAAGCGCCTGTTTGAGCTGGAGGTGCCGGAGATCTACGAGGGCACGGTGGAGATCAAATCCATCTCCCGCGAGGCGGGCAGCCGGTCCAAGCTGGCCGTCTGGTCGAACGACCCCAATGTCGACGCCATCGGCGCGTGCGTCGGCCCGCGTGTACAGCGCGTCAACAGCGTGGTGGAGGAGCTCAAGGGCGAGAAGGTGGATATCATTAAATACAGCGAAGATCCGGTGGAGTACATTGCGGCGGCCCTCGCCCCCGCCGACGTGCTGGAGGTGGACGTGCACGAGGAGAGCCACAGCTGCCGCGTGCGGGTGCCGGACGACCAGATCTCCCTCGCCATCGGCAAGGAGGGGCAAAACGTCCGGCTTGCGGCGCGGCTCACCGGGTGGAAAATCGACATCAAGCCCTCGTCCGAGGCGGACGGCGCGCCGGAAGATACTGCGGAGGAAGAGGCGCTGCTTCTGGAAGACGAGCCGGAGGAAGCCGGAAAGGAAGTGCCGTGATATGCCGAAAAAAGTGCCTCTGCGCCAATGCCTCGGCTGCCGTGAGATGAAGCCGAAGCGGGAGCTCATCCGCGTGGTAAGGTCGCCGGAGGGAGAGGTATCGCTGGATTTCAAGGGGAAAAAACCCGGCAGGGGCGCATATCTGTGCCCCGACATGGCGTGCCTGAAGCGGGCGCGCAGGGCAAAGGCGCTGGAGCGCGCGTTCTCTGCGGTGATGCCGGAGGCGGTGTATGAGGGCCTGCTCGCGCAGATGGAACAGAAGGAGGCGCAGGGGGATGCGTAATCTATGCGGCCTGCTGGGAATCGCCAAAAAGGCGGGACGGCTGGAGATCGGCGAGGAGCCGGTCGGCGCTGTGGCCCGCGCCCGCAAGGCAAAGCTGATTCTGCTCGCGTCGGACGCGGCGGACAACAGCGCGCGCCGCGCCGCGCGTTTTGCGCAGGCCGGCGCGGTGCCGTGCGTCAGGGTGCCGCTGACCAAGGCGGAGCTGGGCGGGAGCCTCGGGCGCGCCTCCTGCGCGATGCTGGCCATTACCGACACGGGCTTTGCAGCCGCTGTGGCGGGGCAGCTCGCAGCGGCGGACGGGGCGGAATACGGCGCGCTTGCCGAGACGCTGGGCGGCAGCGCGGAGCGAGAGAAACGGCGGCGGCAGGAGCAGCTGCGCCACGAGAAGAACAGGAAGAAAGCAAAGCCATGGGCCCCGCCGCCCGAAAAGAGCGCACAGCCCAGGCAGCCGACGGCGGCGCGGGCGAAGGTGCCGCGCGGCGTGGTCAGGATCAAACGAAATGACGTATCGTAGTGTGTATAGGAGCACAGGAGAACCGGGCTTGTTCCAATAAGAAAGCACAAATTGTTCCATTTATGCTTTCCTATTGGCGCAAGTCCCACTAGTGGAGGTGGATTTATTTGCTGAACAAATATCGTGTACACGAGCTTGCCAAGGATTTTGGCAAAAATTCAAAGGAGATAGCCGACATTTTGACGCAATACGCGACAAAGCCGAAAAACCACATGCAGGTGTTGGAGGACCGCGAGCTGTCCCTTGTCTTTGAGTGCCTGACGCAGAAGCATCAGGTGGAGGATATCGAGAGCATTTTTGCCGATACCTACCGGGAGCCCGCGCCGGAAAAGAGCGCGCCCGCCGCGCCGGCGGAGGCGGAAAAAGCCGCCCCCGCGCCGGTGAAGGCACCCAGGGCGGAGCAGCCGAGGCAGACCGGCGCTGCAAAACCGCAGCAGCCGCAGCAGCAGGGCGCGCGAAAAGCGCCCGGAGCGCCCCCCGCACCGGCGGGCGGACAGGCGCAGCAGGCGCGTCCTGCCGCGCAGGGCCATACGCAGCCGGGCAGTAAGGTGCCCACAAAGCGCGTGGTGGATACCCGCAAGGGCGGCAACGTCAATATGGCGAAGTATGACGAGCGGCTGGAGTCCTTCACTTCAGAGCGCACCCAGATGCAGGCGGGCAAGCAGAAGTTTAATAACCGCGCCGCAAATCAGCGCAAGAACCAGAACTTTGGCAACAAGCGCCGTCTGGAGGAGCAGGAGAAGATGCGCCGCCTCCAGCTGGAGATCATCAAGAAGACGCCGCTCAAGGTCATGATTCCAGATGAAATCGGCGTGGGCGAGCTGGCCTCCCGCATGAAGAAGACCGGCGCCGAGGTGGTAAAGCAGCTCATGAAGCTGGGCGTGATGGCGTCCATGTCCGATATCATCGACTACGACACCGCCGCGCTGGTCGCGATGGAATGCGGCTGCAAGGTGGAAAAGGAAGTCATCGTCACCATCGAGGAACAGCTCATCGACAGTGCCGAGGACAGGGAGGAGGATCTCATCGCCCGCGCACCCGTGGTGGTGGTGATGGGCCACGTAGACCACGGCAAGACCTCCCTGCTCGACCGCATCCGCAAGGCCGACGTCGCCTCCGGCGAGGCGGGCGGCATCACGCAGCACATCGGCGCGTATCAGGTGCAGGTGAACGGCAAGCCCATCACCTTTCTGGACACGCCGGGGCATGAGGCGTTTACCGCCATGCGCGCGCGCGGCGCGATGGTCACCGATATCGCCATTCTGGTTGTGGCGGCGGACGACGGGATTATGCCGCAGACCATCGAGTCCATCAACCACGCGAAAGCCGCGGAAATCCCCATCGTGGTCGCGGTCAACAAGATCGACAAGCCGGAGGCGAATATCGAGCGCATCAAGCAGCAGCTGACCGAGCACGGCCTTGTCGCGGAGGAGTGGGGCGGCGACACGATCATCTGCCCGATCTCCGCAAAGAGCGGCGAGGGGATTGAAAACCTGCTCGAAATGCTGACCCTCACCGCAGAGATGCGCGAGCTCAAGGCAAACCCCAACCGCACCGCCCACGGTGTGGTCATCGAGGCGAAGCTCGACAAGGGGAGAGGCCCCGTTGCGACCCTTCTGGTCCAGAACGGCACGCTCCATCAGGGCGACGTGATCATCGCGGGCACCGCCGTCGGGCGCGTGCGCGCCATGACCGACGCGAAGGGGAAGAAGCTGCTTGAGGCGGGCCCCTCCGTGCCGGTGGAGATCATCGGCATGGGCGAGGTGCCCGGCGCGGGCGACGACTTCCACGCGGTCGACGACGAGCGAATGGCGCGCGAGCTGGTCGAGCAGCGCAAGCACGAGCAGAAAAAAACCGCGACCGGCGCGATGCCCAAGGTCAGCCTGGAGGACCTCTTCAGTCAGATCAAAGAGGGCGAGATGAAGAACCTCAACGTCATCGTCAAGGCGGACGTGCAGGGCTCCGCAGAGGCGATCAAGGCGAGCCTGGAGAAGATTACGAACGCCGAGGTGCGCGTCGCGGTGATTCACTGCGCCGTCGGTGCCATCAGCGAGAGCGATATCATGCTCGCCGCCACGTCCAACGCCATTGTCGTCGGGTTCAATGTCCGGCCGGATAACAACGCAAGGGACTCCGCCGCGCGCAACCACGTCGATGTGCGTATGTACCGCGTGATTTATGAGTGCATCGACGAGATTGAGGCGGCGATGAAGGGGATGCTCACCCCGAAATTCCGCGAAATCGCCCTCGGCCAGGCCGAGGTGCGCGAGGTGTATAAGATCACGGGCGCGGGCATCATAGCGGGCTGCTACGTGACGGAGGGCAAGATTGTCCGCAATGCGCAGATCCGCCTGCTGCGCGACAACATTGTCATCCATGAGGGTGTCATCGCCTCCCTGCGCCGCTTTAAAGACGACCAGAAGGAGGTCGCGCAGGGCTACGAGTGCGGCATCGGCATTGAGAAATACGGCGATATCAAGGTGGGCGACGTCATCGAGGCGTTTACCATGGAGCAGATTGAGGTATAATAGCATTCCACACCATTCCGCCGAAAGGAGGCCGGAGCATGGCGAATCATCGCATCGGGCGCATCAACGAGGAAATTCAGCGGGAGCTCTCCGCGCGTATCCGCACGGTAAAGGACCCCCGCGTGCAGGGGCTTGTGTCGGTCACTGCGGTGGAGGCGACGCCGGACCTGCGGTACGCAAAGGTGTATGTCAGCATTTTGGAGCGGGAGCATGCGCCGGAGGTCATGAAGGGGCTGAAATCGGCAGCCGGATACCTCCGGCGGGAGCTGGGCGCGGCGCTCTCCCTGCGCTATACGCCGGAGCTGGTGTTTGTGCAGGACGACTCCATCGACAAGGGCGCGCACATTCTCTCACTGCTGGAAAATCTGGATCGGTAACACAAAAGGGAAAGCGACCGTAACGGCGCGTTTTCCCTTTTGATACTACGCTCCCATGGAAACGGAGACTGGTATGGCACATCTGTATGGAGGGATAGCATGGACTATAGGCAAGCAGCGCGGCGGCTCGGGGAGCAGGATCATATTCTGATTGTGACCCACCGCCTGCCGGACGGGGACACCATCGGCTGCGGCGCAGGGCTGTGCCGTATGCTGCGCAGCATCGGGAAGACGGCATGGCTGCTTGCAAACGGCGACACATCGGGGGTGTTTACCCCCTATATGGCGGGCCTGACGGCCCCGGCGGGGTTTGCGCCTTCCTACCTTGTCGCGGTGGACATTGCAGACCCGTCGCTCTTCCCGCGGGAGATGGCACCGTATGCGGCGCGGGGGGTGGACCTCTCCTTCGACCACCACGCCTCCCATACCGGGTTCGGCAGGGAGAACTGCGTGGACACCGCGCGCGCGGCGTGCGGCGAGCTGATCTACGACGTCTGCCGGACGCTCGGCACGGTGACGGCGGACGTCGCGCAGCCGCTCTATGTGGCGGTGGCCACCGATACCGGCTGCTTCCAGTATGGCAACACCACGCCGGAAACCCACCGCGTCGCGGCGGCGCTGATGGAGACCGGCATCGACTTTAAGGCCCTCAACAAGCGCCACTTCCGCACCAAGAGCCTGCGCCGCCTGAAGCTTGAGAGCCGCCTCGTGGACGGGATGGACTGCCGGGACGGCGGCAGGACGGCGGTGGCGGCCATCAGCCTCGCCATGCTCGCCGAAACCGGCGCGACGCAGGAGGATCTGGAGGATATTTCGGCCTTTATCGGGCAGGCGGAGGGGGTGCAGGTGTCGGTCACCCTGCGCGAAATGCAGCCGGGCGAGTGGAAGATCTCCGTGCGCACCGCCAACGGCCTGAGCGCCAATCGGGCCTGCGCCCTGCTCGGCGGCGGCGGGCACCCCGCGGCGGCGGGCTGCACCGTCATGGGGACGGAGGAACAGGCGAAGGAAGCCATACTCGGCGCGATTGCGGAAGTGCGCGCGCATGGCTAACGGTATGCTGGTGATCGACAAGCCGGCGGGATGGACGTCCCACGACGTGGTGGCAAAGTGCCGCCGCCTGCTGTCGGAGCGGCGGATTGGACACGCCGGGACCCTCGACCCGATGGCGACCGGCGTGCTGCCCATTTTCGTCGGGCGCGCCACGCGGGCCGTGGAGTTTGCCGCCGCGGAGGGGAAGGAATACCTCGCCGGACTGCGGCTGGGGCTCACGACCGATACGCAGGACACCACGGGGCAGGTGCTGGCGGAGACCGACGCCGATGTGACGCGGGAGAGGCTGGAGGGCGTACTGGCCGCGTTCCGGGGCGATATCCTGCAGGTGCCGCCCATGTACTCGGCCCTCAAGCGCGACGGGAAGAAGCTCTATGAGCTGGCCCGCGCGGGCAAAGCCGTGGAGCGCGCGCCGCGGCCCGTGACGATCTCGGCGCTCGAGATCGTCGACCAAACGGCGCGGGATACCTATACCCTGCGCGTCGCCTGCTCCAAGGGGACCTATGTGCGCACGCTCTGCCACGATATCGGGCAGGCGCTCGGCTGCGGCGGGGCAATGTGCATGCTGCGCCGGACAAAGGCGGCCGGGTTCACGCTCGCGCAGGCGGTGGAACTGCCCGCGCTGGAGGCGCTTGCGGCGCAGGGAGAGGCGCAGGGGCTGCTCCTGCCTGTGGATACATATTTTCACCGCTATCCCGCTGTGACGGTCGGCGGGCAGGCGTGTAAGCAGGCGCGCAACGGCGCTCCATTCCCCTGCGACGTGCCGGACGGGCTGTGGCGGGTGTACAGCGATGACGGGGCATTTCTGCTGCTGGGAAGCTGCACCGGCGGCAGCATGACCACGATAAAAAGCTTTTTTGAGGTGTAATGGGCTGTGATGAGACAGGAGACTGCCGCGCGTGTAATCGCGCTGGGCTTTTTTGACGGGGTACATCTGGGGCACGGCGCGCTGCTGCGCCGCGCGGCAGCGGTTTCGGCGGAGAAGGGGGTACGCCCCGCCGTGCTGACCTTTGACCGGCACCCTTCGGCGCTGCTCGGCGGCGGTGCGGTGCGGCTGCTCACGTCGCTCCCCGACCGCGCGTACCTGATGCGGCGGTATTTCGGCATTGACGAGATGCTCGTGATGCCCTTTGACGAGCGGGTCATGCACATGCCGTGGGAGTCTTTTCTGAGCGACTATCTGGTGCGGGAGCACAGGGCGGTGCATCTCGTCGCGGGGCACGACTACCGCTTCGGCTACTGCGGAGAGGGTACCACGCCGCGCCTCGCTGAGAAATGCAGCGCCCTCGGCATCGGCTGCGATATCATCCCCGCCGTGAAGCTGGACGGGATCACGGTCTCCTCGAGCTATATCCGCACGCTGATTGCGGCGGGGGACATGGAGGGCGCGCGCCGCTTTCTTGGACATCCGCATGTGCTGGGCGGCACGGTTGCAACGGGCAAAAAGCTCGGTACCAGGCTCGGCTTTCCCACCGTCAACCTGCACGTGGAGCCCGACGTGGTCATCCCGCCCTTCGGCGGCTACGCGACGCGCGTGATTCTGCCGGACGGAGAGAGCCGCCCGGCGGTCACCAACGTCGGCATCCGCCCCACCGTGGACGACGGGGACGCGGTGACGGTGGAGACGTATATCCTCAATTACGACGGCGACCTCTACGGCGCGCAATTGCATCTGGAGTTCTACCACTACCTGCGCCCGGAGGAAAAATTTTCATCCCTCGACGCACTCAAAGAGGAGATCCGGCGCAATGTAGAGCAGGTTGCCGCGTATTTTGGGGCGCACGGGACGGACATTTAGAAGCCCGCAAATGAAACAATAACCGCTTGCATGGTGTGGAATGCACCATGCAGGCGGTTTTTTGTTGCAGGGAGCTGTGAGCCGGTACATCCGCCGAGGGGGTTCCCCTTGCCCTTGAGAGGGCGTGCCC
>JAJBUC010000075.1 GCA_020860545.1 Oscillospiraceae bacterium
GGATCAGCGCTATGATGACCAGAGAAATGACCGCGATAAATTGCGTGGTGATGCTGATTCCACTTGCAAACATTCCGGTTTGCGCATTGACGAGCTCCTTGTCGTTTTCAATTTTTTCAATCTGATATGCCGTGGAAGAGCCGCTCATAATGATGTCGCCGTTGTAGATTACCGCGTACTCCACACTGTCATTGTCATACTGGTCAATGTAGTTGGATATCTTCTCCTCCGCCCTTGCCTTTGCAGCCGCATAGGGGGCGTTTTCATCCACCTTGTACATGTTGACAACGCCAAAGCTGTCCTGCAGCTTTAGTGAAAAGTCCTCCACTGTGACGCCGTCGTTCAGGTAAACGTTGATGGTACCACGCTTCTGATTGGCATTCATTCTCTGGAAGCCCTCCAGCGTAAGGGCGCAGACATAGCCGCCATTGTTGGTGGTGGAGTAGAATCCGGTGATGATAAACTCCTGTGTGATTCCATTTGCCTTTACCGAAACGGAATCACCGATGGTTTTCTCAAATCTTCGCGCAATGGTTTCCGGCATGGCGATTTCATTGTCCCATATGGGAAACCGCCCCTCATATGTGCTCATCGTTTCCATCTGTGAAAAATCGTTTGAGACAAAGCCGGCCACGTCCACGCCCTCCACCTTGACGGAAACCCAATCCATCATGGAGGTTTTGCGGACATCCGGCATCTCCTCAATTTCCGCCGCAAGCGTATCCGCATCTGTGTGCCCGGACACCGTCAGCTTGATATCCGCGACTTCGATGCCGATCATTTGGAGAATGGATGTATTGTCCATCACAAAGTTTTGATAAGTCACTGTCAAAAATGTGATGGTCAGAGAGATTGCGGCTACAATCACCCCGATCATGGCGTAAAGCCTGCCATACGCGAACATGTTTTTCAGACCCAGGCGCGTCTGTACATTGCCCGGCCCCTTGTGGAGCGGGAAGAAATTGTGGCGGAAGCTATAGGTGGAGATTCCGCCCCGCAGCGCCACCACCGGCGGCAGCTTTTTGATGCGTCGGCAGGAGAGCCGCACCATGAGCAGCAGCAATACCATGATGAGCAGCGCTGAGAGCAGTCCGATTCCCAGGTTTGCGCCAAGCGTCCATGTCATGCCGCTCATGGAGGTCATGACACTGCGAATGGCTGGAAACATCGGCATTGCCGTGAAAATGCCAAGCAAGGCGGCGGGTAAGGCGACCATTCCGTATTCCAGAAGAAAACTTCCGATTATCTGGCTGCCGGTAAATCCGGCCGCGCCCATCACACCGATGCTGTGCATGTTGTCCTCGATGCTGTTGGTCACGCGGAATCGTATCACCATCAGTAAAATGATTGTGATCATAAACGCGAAGGCAACAACCAGCGCCGCAAATACCATGATGGACATTGTGATAGAGGAGTTTGCCTCAAAGTCCGCGGCAAGACTGCCTGCCCCCATGGAGGAAAGCTCCACGTCGATGCTGTCACGGAAATCCGTATTAAAGGCCATGGAATCGTAAGGATCATAGAACCGTATCGCAATGCAAACGGAGCGGCCCATCTGCAGGGTCAAATCCTCAAAGGTTTCTTTGTGTACATAGTATTTGATTCCATAGCCGTTGGAGACCGCCATTTCATTTGTCTCAAAGAACCCGGCGACGGTAAAGGTCAGGGGCCGGTTTTTGTACTGCATGATGTACGTATCCCCCAGCTCATACCCCAATGAATTGGCGTAAAAGGGAAGATAAATTGCCTTGTCCCACGGGATGGTCGGGTCCTCCTCCACGATTTTGGGGACGGAGATCGTACCGGCGGTATCCAGATTGCATATCAATGCGTTCACATCAATGACGCCGCCATAATCCACCGTCACCCTTTCAGGATATATGACAGTTTCTATACTGTATTCGGAAACGCGGCCGTCATTTTTGACCAGGTCCTCAAAGGAATCCTGATACATGTCCTGTGTCATGATCAATATGCTGTGCAGGCTGTTGAGCCTGTCGATATTTTTCATATAGTCCGCGTCGACATTCAACAAAACGCTTAAGCCGATGGTTTGCAGCATGGACACGACCAAAATGATGAGAAACAGCGATATGGTATGGCTTCTGTTTTTTAGTATATTCGCCTTTGCCAAATGGAATCGTATTTTCATGTTACCACCCCATCGTATCCAGGAAGTGCTGTACCTTTTCAATGCGCTGTAGATTGTCGCCGCTGCTGTATGGCGGTAATTCCAGCTCACCGGAGATCGCGCCGTCCCGCAAATACAGGATTCGACTGCCCCGAATCGCTGTTTTTAAGTCATGCGTGACCAGGACAATGCTCTGCCCATTTTGATGCAGCTCGCTGATTACGTCGAGGACCGCGAGGCTTGCGGAGGAGTTCAGCGCACCGGTGGGTTCATCGGCAAACAGCAGGGCTGGGGAATTGATCAACGCGCGGACAATACCTTCCAGCTGTGCCTCTCCGCCTGAAAGCTGGCTCGGGAATTTGCCCCAGAGCGCCCGTTCAAGCCCAACGCGGGTGAACAGCGCCGCCGCCCGGTCGGCCAGTTCCTTTTTGTTGCTGCTCAAAAGCAGCCCATTGGCAAGCACATTGTCCATTACGCTCATGTTGTCCATGAGGTGGATTTGCTGGAAGATAAATCCGCAATGCTTGCGCCGGAACAAAGCAAGCTGGTCGTTGGTGTAGCCCGCGATATTTTCCGTTTGAAACCAAACCTCCCCTAACGTGGGCTTGTCCATGCCGGAAATCGCATAGAGCAGGGTGCTTTTTCCGGAACCGGAGCTGCCCATGATGACAGTAAACTCCCCGCGCTTGATTTCCAAATCCATATTTTTGATGACGTGGGTTTGCGTTCCTCCCACTGAAAAAGATTTGCAGAGCTTGTTCGTTCTGATTATGCTGTCCATGTTATCATCCTCATTGCCTTTCGCCTTGTTTTCTATTTCTATTTGCATTATACTTGAAAACGGCACCCCGGTGCTTTAACAGCCTCTTGCCGATTTCTTATCAATTTCTTATCAGTTCCGGAGGAAGACAAAATGCCTGATTGTTTGATTATAGATGATGAAGTGAGCATTGCGCAAACGGTGAGTGAATACTTTGGCCTCTTTAATCTCACCTGCGAATACGCAGTCAGTTATGATGAGGGCATGACAGCAATTCATGAGATGGCACCGTCTATTGTTTTGCTGGACATCAACCTGGGCGGCGAATCGGGTTTTTCCCTGTGCAAAAAAATCAGAGAAACCTCACAGGTCCCTATCTTATTCATCAGCGCGCGCAATACAGACGATGATCTTTTGGCAGCATTGGGTATCGGTGGCGACGATTATATCACAAAGCCCTTTTCCATGGCGGTTCTTCTCGCAAAGGTGAAAGCCATACTCAAACGCAGCCGGATGCAGAAGGAAGCTTCCACGGACTCCCAGCCCTGTTCCGGCTTTGGGAATGTCTCCATGGACCGGAATACCGGCCGCGTCTACAAAGAGGGGGCGCTTGTCAAGCTCAAGCCCATGGAATGGAAGCTGCTGCTGTATCTGACCGACAACCGGGGACGCACCCTTACAAAAGACGAGCTATTGGAAAATGTATGGCAGGACGCCTACATCGCAGAGGGAACCTTGAGCGTGCACATCCGACATCTGCGTGAAAAGCTGGAGGACGACCCCAATGTTCCCGCCTATATTAAAACCATTTGGGGCAGCGGCTATTTATTTGAGGTGGACGGATGAAATGAAGAGGTATATTGGCCTGTATATCCTTCTGGTGGCCGCTATTCTGGTGGGTTTTATCATGAATGCGAAACTGCTTGAGGTGCCTGTGAGTCAGGAAGTGGACCCGCTGGCAGTCAATGATATTGTCAAAATCGTGGAAGAAAGCTGGCCGGATCTGCTTCAAATGGATTCCAGCGCCTTCTTGTACCCGGCCTGTGCCATTGACAATGAGGGGCGTATCATGTGGGCCACAGACAGCACAATTGCGGATAACATGCAAACGGCCATCCGCTGGGGATATACCATCATGGATATCACGGTGGACAGCACCGTGGTGGGCAAGGTGTTGATCGAAACCACCCCCCACGATCTCGGTGAACGGCTTCAAAGGCAGATGGCGAATCAGGCGACAGCCGCAATAATACTAGTATGCGTTGTTTCCCTGCTGTTTTTGCTTTTGCTTCACCATGTGATGATAAGGCCGTTTCAAAAGCTGGAATCCTTCGCACATAAAATATCCACAGGAAGATTTGATGAACCGCTTCCTATGGAAAAAAATAATGTATTCGGTTTATTTACGCAGAGCTTTGACGTGATGCGGGCTTCCCTGCTGGAAGCCAGACATAAGCAAACGGAGGCGGAGCAGGCAAAAAAAGAGTTGACGGTATCGCTAAGCCATGACATCAAAACACCGTTGACTTCCATCAAGTTGATTGTCGAGCTTCTTCTGGCGGGAAATCCCGCGCCCCCCACTTATGACAAGCTAAAGACACTGGAAGCCAAGGCCGACCAAATCAGCCGCTTGATCAACGACATGATGCACAGTGCTTTGGAGGAGTTGGGTGAGCTAAAGGTCAATCTCACAAGCGAGTCAAGCGAAGTCCTAAAAAACATCTTTGCGGACGCGGACTACCAGGGGCTTGTGAAGATTGGCAGCATTCCACAGTGTATGATTGACTTGGATCCCTTGCGGATGGAACAGGTTATTGGCAACATCATCACAAATTCTTATAAATACGCCGGTACGGATATTGATGTCGAGATGAAGATTGAAAACGGATATCTGACCATCCATGTAAACGATTATGGCACAGGGGTGGAGGCTGAGGAGATCGAGCTCATCTGCAACAAGTTTTATCGCGGTGAGAACGCTAAGGCATCGCAAAAGGACGGAGAAGGCCTGGGGCTTTATGTCTCCAGGCAGTTGATGCGGAAAATGGACGGAGAACTGGAGGTGTATAACCGGAAAAATGGTTTTACAGTCACGCTGATGTTACGGCTATCCCAATAGCTTGGATTTACTGTGGTGCCGTGGCAAGACACATCTTGCCACGGCACTCGGCATGGAAACGGCAAGCCACAGGTGTTCTACTTACTACATCAACTGCCATACCCATATTGTGCAGATGAGGAAGGCTCAGTTCGAAAACTATCAACTATCATATGAGATATAGAGCATCAATCCCACCAGAAAAACCATGTCGTGGAGCGCCGCAACGTACCGGCCAGCGCGCGGATGGTATCCCAGCCGTCCGCTGCCTGCAGTACCACATCGGGACTGAAGGCAAAATGCTCCATAGCCAGCGCCTCTGAATCCCCCTGGGGCGGCACCCGTAGCTTCATCTCCCAGATACAGCCCGTGACGGCACCCGGTGCCGCCCCATATGCTTCATACCAGTATTTGAAAATCGCCGCCTGCTCTATGGCGTCCGGACAATCATGAAAACCGCCCATGGGCATCCATACAGCCAGCTCCCACGGGTTTTTGACCGGTATCCTGGCAATTAAAATCCGCTTACAGGGTACGCCGTTTTCTTCCATAAAGCAGGAAAAATGGTGGAGCGGCTCGCCTTCCCGGAGCTCCCCCAGGATCTCCCGGGAATCGATGCCACAATTTTGTTTGGAATTCTCAAGCCGCTTCGCCAACAGAGCCTTTCCATCCAGCGTTTCCACCTGCCGCAATGCCGCCTGCCGGTAGTCGGCCAGGCGTTCGGCCAATGTAGCTCCGTCACGGTGAAGTGCCGCCTCGTTCAGGGCATGCAACAGGTTTTCCGATGGAACGATCAGCAGCGGCCAAAACCCTTCCCGGCGGCCCTGCCTGTGCAGATTGTTCCATATCTTCAGGACCGCTTTTCCGTCCTTTTCATTCTCAATCCGTTCACAGGGGACCCCCAGCGCCTCCACAATTCCCTGACAGACCTCTTGCGCCGTTTCGTCTTTCGGATCATACATAACCGTCTGAAGCGCCCCGGCAAGGTCGTCGGAATTACTGTAGCCCATTGCGCGGCTGTGGTAACGCTCATAGTCCTTTTCCGCCTCCGACAGGAATGCGCAGTCCTGCCGGACGTACTCCATCTGCTGTTCCACCAACTCCTGAATCTTATGCTCCGATTGCTGCCCGCAGTCCAGGCGGTTGAGCAGCATTGCCACCGGGCAAAGCACAAAACCGTGCACCATATCGGGTTCAAAGTCGGGGGTCTGCAAAAACTCGAAATCGCAGAAGGCGTACCACGCCTGCGACAGCAGTTTGATGTGCAGGAAGGGCACGGAGTTTAGAAGTCCCTGCTCATACAGAAAATCATAAAATGAGCGCGGATATTGTCTGTAGAAACTAAAATTCATATCCCGGTCGGTCTGGGGCTTGCCAAAAAAATGTTTGAGTATGTGGGTCGCCATCTCCCGGAAATACTCGGTCTTGCCGTACCGGGGCTTGGTGTCGCAGCCATCCAGCACCGTCAATGTGCGCAGCATGGAAAACAGCGCCAGAATTTGTTTTTGCGCAGGCGACAGGTCTGACGACCAGCCTGTGACGTTTACCTGACAGTTTTGATAGATTCCCAAAGTACCCTCCATGAAGGGATATTCCGGGTTGTAGTGGCATGTGCGGGGCGTATCATTGTATTGCTCTGCCGGGATATCCTGCCCCGATTCATATATCCATATTTTTTCTTGCAGCATAGCCAGTAGCGGCACTACCAAGGGATTTGCGCGGTGGGGCAGATACTTTGCGTATAGCAGCTTCATCGTGGCATAGGAATCCTCATCAACGCGGCTTCCCCGTTGCTGCAGCTTCCCCACAAGTTTCTCGGTAAGCATGACCTCCTCAAACGCGGGGCTGTCCAGCATCTGTTGAAATTCCCGCAGCGAAGCCTCCCGGTCCGGTCGGGGCTTCTTCATCCCATTTTTATCATATTGTTCATAGCGCTCGAAAAATGCACAGTACGCAAAATAAACATCCTTGGCTTTTTGCTCCAACTGCTTTTGCGCATTCATCACACCGGTAAGATGCGGCGCAACCTCGGAAAGCACTGAGAACAGGGGTTCCAACAGCTCTCGTTTGCTGGAATGTGTATATTCCGAAAGCTTGTATTCCTCGAAAATAATGAGATAGACCTCCTGCGGTATAGGCAGGAAGCGCACCGTAAATTCCAGCAACCGAATAAAGACCGGGCTGTCTACCGCCTTCCAATAAAATTTCTCCATTCCAATGGGGCGGACAAGTTCCCTCCACTCCTTGGCCCGATACGGCGGCATTTTCCGGATATGGCCTAACAGCGCCAGAAACATCGCGAAGCTGATGCGGATTTCCGCATACTTCTCCTTTTGCAACTCGGATGCATGATACGATTGATTCGGCTGCGCATCCAACAAATCGGAAATGGGGCGCGTCAGCGCCAGCTCCGTCTGACGGTTCATGTCCCTGAAATACTGCCGGCCACAGAGGATATCCAGCCACACGGCGAACTGGCGGGGCAATTCCATATCCGCCGGCAGGCTGTTCAGATACGCCGGGAGACGGCAGGTAAAATCGTCACTGCTGTATTCCCGCAGGAATTCATCCGAGAGAAAAAACGCTTTCCACTCGTTCTGGTTGTCGCAGAGCGCTTCCTGCTGTAGCCGCCGGGTGATTTCCCGGAAAACCGGCGTTTCCTGCAGCGCCCGAAGCGTCTCCTCCTCATGCTGCCGAATCAAACCCGCAAAGTCTATCGTCTCCTCGCCGGGTTTCCAGATACCATCCGGTTCCTTCTCCGAAGCGGCGGGCGGCGGCGCATCGCTCCGCCCCGTCCCTGTGTCTGGAGGCTGTCGGCCGGATGCGGCGCGGCCCGCATAGGCAAGCGCCTGCTGATAGGCTGCATAGATGATTTGAAATTGCTCGGGATGCTCCTCCGGGTGGTTTTGCGCGGACAGCTTTGCATACGCCCGTTTGATCGCCCGCACCTCGGAAGTCGGATCAATGCCAAGAATATGCCAACAATCCATACTCACGATTCCTCCGATAATAAAAATTCTTCCGGGTCGATTTCCTCAAAGGCAAAACGCCGATCCTCTACAGACTGGAAGTATTCCTTCGCGTCGCGGCGTCCCCGGGAGATACGGTGTGCATTTTGGGAGGCGAGCGCTTGATTCAGGTTTTCCAAAACAATTCCCAACTCGCGGCGGGCTTCCCCCACCGCCTCCTGGTAAAGACGCTCCCCCCAGGAGAGCAACAGGCGGTTTTCCTCCTGTTCCAGCGGGTTGATCCGCAATGCCTCCAGTTCCCGTTGCCTCTGCTCCCATTGTTCATCGGAAAACTGAACGCGCTTTCCCAGCAGGACCAGCTGTTCGTGGGCATCCGTCTCCTCGTGCCGCACATCCACCAGAAGGATGCCGTTGATATCATAGGTAAAGCGCACCAGCACGGATTCCTCCCCGGCCGGCGCCGGGGGAACCCGGATCATCACCTTGCCAAGCTGGAGGTTGTTTTGCGGGGAATGATCCTCCCCCTGGTAAACGCCCATCTCGATGATTGTCTGGAAGCTTTGGGTGGTACAAAAACGATGCTCCACACTGCTGGGCAGGATACTGTTGCGCTCAATCATGGGAAACATGACCACTTCGCCGCTGGAATCGACGGCGGTTCCCAGTGTAAAGGGACAGACGTCGGTCATCATGACCTCTTGCAGGTCCTCCTCCCGGCTTTTTACACCGGCATAGACACCGGTTCCCAAGGCCACCAGCATATCCGCCCGTCCGGTGAAGCGGATTGGCTTTTGGCAGCGGTAGCGCAGGTATTTCTGCACCAGCGGCATGTTGCAGGAGCCCCCCACCAGAAGAATATCATCAATGTCCTCGTAGGAGCGTCCCGCATCCCGCAGAACCCGTTCGATGGGAGCGGCGCACCGCTCCAGCCAGGGGATGGCAATGTGGGCCAGCTGCTGTTGGTCCAGGGCCAGGGAGTAAAACCGGTTGTCCTGCCGCAAGGACATAACCACTTTATCCTGTGTGGACAGGGCTTTTTTTGCCCCCTCCGCTATTTGCAAAAGCAAGGCTTTTCCGGCTGGGGACAGCGCTTCCCAGTTGAGGGCGTTGTGTTCACAGAAGTGTTCCGCGATCAATCGGTCCAGATCGGTGCCGCCCAGGTGATTGTCACCGGCCACCGCCAGAATTTCGATTACATTTTCAAAGCAGTCCACCAGGGAAACATCTAATGTGCCGCCGCCAAAGTCAAACACCAGAAAGCTTTGGTCTCCTGATCCACTACTTTGCCTGTAATAGAGCGCTGCCGCGGAGGGCTCGTTGACCAGCCGCTCCACATGCAGTCCCGCGAGGCGGGCCGCGTCCCGGGTTGCGCAGCGCTGATCGTCGTTAAAATAGGCCGGAACGCTGATGATTGCCTCGTCCACCGGCTGCCGCAAAAACCGCTCTGCATCCTCCCTCAGCCGTCGCAGGATAAAAGCCGACAGATCCTCCGCAAGGAATTCCCGCTCCCCCAGGGCAGTCGTCGCAGAGGTTCCCATAAGCCGCTTAAAGTTATGTGTGGTCCATTGCGGGTGGGTCGCCAGACGCTCCCGGGCCACCGCGCCTACCAGCACCGTGCCGTTTTCATCCAGACCGACAACACTGGGGGTGAGATACTCTTCCAGCGTGTTGGGGATCAGGACGGTGCGGCCGTCTTGCCAGGTACAGCATAAGCTGTTGGTCGTTCCCAGATCAATGCCGATGATTGCCATTTGAATCGCTCCCTTTATGATTCTATATTGTTGTTCTCATCCTTTGGCTGTTATCCCTCACGATGATGTCGTAGTTGTTCAGTGACGTGAAGCGCTGATGCCGGAGGATTGCAGTGCAGAGGCATAAGCCCTGCGTCGCCATCCGCCCATATGGGTGTGTAAAGGCCCGTGACGGCCCCTGCCGGCACGAAAATTGCAAACAAACGCGCCATTGTTTTTCTTCTGTATGTGGTTTATACACACATCACCTCTGCGCAATGAAAATGACTGATTAAGGCTCCTCATAATCAGCCGCTATTTTTTCCTTCGCGGAAATATGGGGGGAAACAATCCTGTTTTTACTGCAACCATGCGAATCAAGGGAAAGCTCACGAACATTGCAATAGTCCCAGCACCCTCCGCTATGGATTCTTTATTGGGGGGCTGCCATACCGATTTTTCCTTATGAGTTCCCTGCATATCAATATAGAAGGAAGCATCCGTGGCACTGTCGTATTTACTGTAGTATTCGCTTTCACGGTTGATCTTCAGAATGTCATCCGGGACAGGGTCGTTCACAACCTGTCCGATGGGCAGAACATCACGCCTATCCCCAATATCTTGTATGCTGTCCGCATGAATCTTCGCTACCACAATTTCTTCGGATTCCAGTTCTACAAAATAGTAGTCGGTACCAAAGATCCGGTTATAATGATGATAATCGATATTCGGTTGTGAACACACCGTTATGCGCTTTGATATCCGCAATCGAACTGACACGGGGGATGCTTTCGTCGGCCTGTGCACCAATCGAGCCATCCGCAACAATGTTCGTTTCCGGTTCTTTGAAATCATAATTTTTCAGCACGTTTCCCGTCACCGTATAGGTGCCAACACCGATCAGGGCCGTTAGCAAAAGCGTTACGCCAATGTCCCAACGTAATCTAGCCAAATTTTCACCTCTTGTCCGTATTATAGCATATTTACTCCGGCTACTTGTCTTTTTTGCCGGAGGTTTTCTCCGGTTTTGTTTGCAGTCATAACCCCCTCCTGTAATATCCAAACAAAATGCGAGCAGGATTTTTGCATATCCGAACACATGGAAATATGCCATGCGGA
>JAJBUC010000040.1 GCA_020860545.1 Oscillospiraceae bacterium
TTATAGCAGAGAACACTCCCCCCCTGTGTAGTGTAGGAGGTGTAAGCTATGATGGCAGACGAAAAAAAAGTGCTCCGTCTTTTAAAAACCGCGCGCGGTCAGCTCGACGGTATTATCCGTATGGTGGACGAAGACCGCTACTGCATCGATATCGCGCAGCAGGTTGCCGCGACTGAGGCTATTTTGGGGCGCGTGAACAAGGAAATTCTCTCCGCCCACCTCAAGCACTGTGTCCAGAACGCCGACAACGAACAGGCGCGCGCGGAGAAGATCGACGAATTTGTACTGACGCTGGACAGGCTATTAAAGTAGTATCTGTCCGTCTGAACTCCGAGAAAGGAATCCGTGATGAAACAGCTTTTTCAGGTGACCGGCATGACGTGTTCCGCCTGCTCCGCCCATGTGGAGAAGGCAGTGCGCGGCGTATCCGGTGTGACAGAGGTCGCGGTAAATCTACTGCGTAACAACATGCAGGTGACGTATGACGAGGCACAGACAGACAACGCCGCCATCATCTCGGCTGTGGTTCACGCCGGATACGGTGCCTCGGTGCCCGTAGCGCAGGGCCAAGCGGCGCAAAATGCGCAGGGCACCGGCGCTGCGGAGGAGCTTGCGCACATGAAGCGGCGCTTTCTCCTCTCTGTATGCTTTCTCGTGCCGCTTTTCTATCTCTCCATGGGACATATGTTTTCATGGCCCCTCCCCGCTTTTTTCCACGCGCCGGAAAACGCGCTGAGCTTTGCGCTGCTGCAATTTTTGCTGCTGCTGCCGATCCTGTATCTCAACGACAAATACTATAAAATCGGTATCCCCGCCCTCTTTCGGCGCGCGCCGAACATGGATAGCCTCGTCGCCATCGGCTCGGCGGCGGCGGCGGTTTATGGCGTGGTGGCCCTGTTTGCGATCTCCACGGCGCTCGGGCGCGGCGATATGGCACTGGTCGAGAAGTGGTCCATGGATCTCTACTTTGAGTCCGCCGGGATGATTTTGACGCTCATCACACTGGGCAAATATCTCGAAACACGTTCCAAGGGCAAGACCTCCGAGGCGATCAGCCGTATGATCGACCTCTCCCCCAAGACCGCCCTTGTCCTGCAGGACGGCGTCCCGGTGGAGGTTCCGGTGGAAGATGTCACTGTGGGTGATCTCATTCTGGTGCGTCCGGGCGTCCGCGTTCCGGTGGACGGCGTTGTGACCGAGGGGAGCTCATGGGTTGACGAGTCCTCCCTCACGGGCGAGAGCCTACCGGTGGAAAAGAAGGCTGGCGACCCTGTCGCCATCGCCACCATCAACCAGACCGGTGCCTTCACCTTTCGTGCCACGCGGGTCGGTGCGGATACGACCCTCGCGCAGATGATCCGCCTTGTCGAAGAGGCGGCGGCCTCCAAGGCCCCCATGGCAAGGCTGGCCGACCGCGTGGCGGCAGTGTTTGTCCCTGCGGTGATCGGCGTCGCCATGGTAACCGCCGTTATATGGCTGCTCGCAACCCACTCCCCCACACAGGCGCTGACGGCAGGCATCTCGGTTCTGGTCATCTCCTGCCCCTGCGCGCTGGGGCTCGCCACACCGGTGGCTATTATGGTGGGCACCGGCAAGGGCGCGGAGCAGGGCATCCTGATCAAATCCGCCGAGGCGTTTGAGCGCCTGCGCAGCGTGCAGACCGTTGTGCTGGACAAGACGGGTACGCTCACGATTGGTAAGCCGGTAGTCACAGATTGTTATCCGTGCGGTGAGACAACGCTGCCGGAGCTGCTGTGCGCCGCCGCGTCGCTGGAGGCGCAATCGGAGCATCCCCTCGCCTCCGCCGTTACCGGCTACGCGGAGGCGGCCAATATATCACTCGTCCCAATTACGGAGTTCACGTCTCTGCCCGGTCAGGGGGTTTCCGGCACCATGCACGGGACGCGCGTCTACGCAGGCAGCCTGCGTATGATGCGCGCGCTGAACATCCCCATAGGCGATTTGGAGGCGATTGGCGCACGCCTCTCCGCCGAAGGGAAAACACCGCTCTACTTTGCGGAGGATGGACGTGCGCTCGGCCTCATCGCCGCTGCGGACACCCCCAAGGAGTCCTCTGCCGCAGCGGTCAGCGCATTCCAATCCCTTGGCCTCGAGGTGATTATGCTGACCGGCGACACACAGGCAACCGCCAACGCCGTCGCAAAAACGCTCGGCATCAGCCGTGTCATCGCAGAAGTGCTGCCGCAGGACAAGGAAGCCGTCATCCGCGCTCTGCAGGCGGAGGGCAAACAGGTCGCCATGGTGGGCGACGGCATCAATGACGCCCCCGCCCTCGTCCGTGCCGATGTCGGGCTCGCCATCGGCGCGGGCGCGGATATTGCCATTGAATCGGCGGATATCGTGCTGATGAAGAGCAGCCTCACCGACGCCGTAACTGCGGTGGAGCTATCACGCGCGGTGGTACGCAACATCAAGCAGAATTTGTTCTGGGCCTTCATCTACAATGTCATTGGTATTCCCCTCGCCGCCGGTGTATGGTATCCCCTCTTTCACTGGCTGCTCAATCCGATGTTTGCCTCCGCAGCGATGAGCCTGTCTTCCGTCTGTGTGGTGACCAATGCACTGCGTCTGCGGGGCTTTCATACAAAACAAAAAGTATATCAGCAAGGTGAAATTACAGTAAGTAAAGGAGTAAGCACAATGAAAGAACAAAAAATTGTCATCGAAGGTATGATGTGTACCCATTGCTCCGGGCGGGTGGAGCAGGCGCTCAACGCGATTCCGGGCGCAACCGCCCACGTCGACCTGGAGCAGAAGACGGCCACCGTCACCGGCGATATCCCGCAGGAAACACTGCGCAGCGCGATTGAAAACGCCGGCTATCAGGTGGTCTCCATATCATGACGGCGGCATTGAGCGTCACCTCCCCCGACTTTGCTGACGGCGGCCTCATTCCTGTCGCGCATACGGGTAACGGGCCGGATCTCTCCCCTGCTTTGGAGCTCTCCGGACTGTGCGCCGATGCGAAATCCATTGCCGTTACGATGGACGATATGTCCCATCCCATCCGGGGCTATAACCACTGGCTGATCTGGAACCTGCCCGCACAGCCGCATATTCCGGCAAGCGTCCCACAGGGTGAAACCGTTGCGTCACTCGGCGGCGCCGTGCAGGGATGTGGTTACGGAAAGCACCGGTACAGGGGGCCCCTGCCACCGTTCCATCTCTCTCACCGGTATCAATTCAATGTATACGTGCTGGACTGTGTGCTCTCTCTGCCGCACACCGCAAGGAAGCGGAACCTGATCGCTGCCATGCAGGGGCACATTTTGCAGCTGGGCACTCTGTCGGGACACTATTATTAGCATGGAATATCTGCGGACGAACACCGTACTCGTTGCGCAGGGGGCCTGTTGCATACGCGCGTATTCACTGTAAAAATATAGATTACCTTATATTGATTGGCATGTTTTCCCTGTAACCAATCTGTAATTGCTTTTTTTTTGGAAACAACATATAATAAAAAAGCGTAAAACAGACAATTTGTCAGATATTGCTGTGGAATACTATGGAGTTGATTTAAGAGATGAGTAAGCAAGCGGGAAAACGCGCGCAGCCGGTCACCACCGCACCGATACCAAAAATAAGAAAGTACACCATATGGATTGCAGCGGCGATTGTGGCGGTGGCGGTGGTCTATCTTTGCCTCTGCGCATATGTCTCGGCCCGCCGCCCCGGCCGGCCGCGCCCCCGTTCGTAAGGGGTGGCGCTCGGCGGGCTGACGCAGGATGAGGCGGTACAAAAACTGGACGAATCGGCGGCTGAGATGTTCGCGGGGCGCGAGATTACCTTCGCGGTTGATCTGGGCGACGGGGAGACACACACACTGACCGTCAGCGGTGACAGTCTCTCTCTTGACATAGAGTCGGCGGCAGCGGATGCGGTGCAGAGCGGTCGAGAGGGCGGCTTTTTAACCGGGGGCGCATTTTTACTCAAAGCGCTGTTTGCGGGCAATCAGCTGCGGCCCGATGTCACCTTTTCCGACGACAGTCAGATCAATGACCTGATCGATAGCCTCACGCAGGAGTTGGAGCTCGGCGTGGTGGAGACCACCTATGAGCGCGTCGGCGATGATCTTGTGATCCATAAGGGCTCTGCCGGGCAGGGCTTTCAAATAGACGAGATCAAGGCGCAGATACTCGACGCATTTCGCGCCGATTCTGTGGACAACCCCGCCTTTACCGTTTATCCGACCGTAGTCGATCCGCAGCCGTACACGCTTGATGAGATTTACGACGCAGTCTATACGCCGCTCGCTGATCCGACGCTGGACCCAACCACCAAGGAGGTCATTCCCGCGGTCACAGGTGTCAGCTTTGACATTGCTTCCGCGCAGGCGCTGTATGACGCAACACCGAACGGCGAGGACTGCACCATCGCGCTGACCCTGACGTATTCGACTATTACGACGGAGCAGTACACGGGAAGTCTCTATAAAGATGTGCTCGCGGAGACAAAATCCACCTGCTCCGGCAGCAGCGCCCGCCTTGCCAACATCGACCTTGCGGCATCCTTTATCAACGGTACCATCCTTCTGCCGGGTGAAACCTTTTCCTACACGGCGCTCTGCGGACCGTATGATACGTCCAAAGGGTACCAAAAGGCGGGAGCGTATGTGAACGGCAAAACAGTGGACACGACAGCCGGCGGCATCTGCCAGCTCTCCTCTACCCTCTATTGGGCGACACTGGTTGCAAATCTGGAGACGGTGGAGCGCAAATCGCACGTATATAATGTCGGATATCTGCCCGTGGTGGGGACCGACGCTACCGTTTACGGCAGCAGCCCTGACTTTAAATTCAAAAACTCCACGGACTATCCCATCAAGATTTCCTGCTACAAAGATACCAGCAGGGTGCTCCATGTGACCATTTACGGCACCGACACCACAGGCATACACGGCGAGCCATATAATAAGGTTGTTTCCACCGTGCAGCCTAAGACGGTCTATGAGGCGGACGCCTCCGTTCCCGTCGGCACGACGAAGGCGGATCCGGAGCGTACCGCGTATACCGGCATGACCGTTGAGGTATACCTCAAGCTGGTCGATGAAAGCGGGACACTTGTAGAAACCAAGTACCTCCATACCGACACGTTTAAGTCAAGAGACCGCGTAATTTTATGTAACCCAGCCGACCTCTCCAAATATAACGGTGACACGAGCGCAAGCACGACGGCCACGGCATCTCCATCGCCGTCCCCGTCCCCGTCAGAAAGCGCGGCCGCCGTATCACCCAGCGCAACACCGGCCACAGACACGCCAACTGCCACGCCAACGCCTGCCACAACCACACCGTCGCCGTCCGCAACCGAGGCTGTGGAGACAACGGATCATGTATCCGTCACCAGTACGGAGGCACAGACCAGCACAGAATCGGCGGAGACTGCAGCGGTCGAAGTGGAATAAACAATTTACACCGCCGTCCCGCAGATCACTGCGGGACGGCGGGTTTACCTTTTTTCAGATAAGGAGACAGGCACATGTTTGAAGGATTCTCGAACGCTACAGTGGATTTTCTTTGGAGTCTGCGTTTTAACAATGACAAAACATGGTTTGAAGCACACAAGCAAGATTATGTAAACTACCTGCAGCGCCCTATGCAACAGCTTGCGCAGGAGGTGTACGACGCTATCCATGCAAAATACCCGCATACGGACCTGACGTGCCGTGTCTGCCGTATCTACCGGGACGCCCGCCGCCTGTTCGGGCGGGGACCATACAAAGAGGGCTTGTGGTTTACGCTGGAGCGCTCCATTGAGGAGTGGGCGCGCAACCCGGTATTCTGGTTTGAGGTGAAGCCGGAGGGTTATTCTTACGGCATGGGTTATTATAGCGCGACGCCGCTCACCATGGCAAAATTCCGCGCGCGGATCGACCGCGATCCGAAGGAAATGGAACGGTTGGCGCGTGCATTTTCCAAGCAATCGGTTTTTCAATTGGAGGGTGAAGAATATAAACGCCCAAAGGGTTCGGCATCGGCGCTGCTCGCGCCGTGGTACAACCGGAAGAATTTTTCCCTGATTCACAGTGCCCCCTACGATGCGCTTTTCTCCAGTCCGGCGCTCTCGGCGCAGCTGATCGACGGCTTCTCCTTTTTAATGCCATACTATGAATATGTGCTCTCCCTGGAGGGCGATCCGGACCCACGTCAGCAAGAAAAAATGTCCGTGTAAAATTTACGTTTTTCCGCACATACTAGCTTTATATGTGACGGAAAGGTGGGCGCAGCATGCGGAGCGACGAAACCGCGAAACATCCGGTTCAGAAAACACTTGCGGCAATCATTCTGTGTACGCTTACGGCTGCCTGGGTGATCTTTTGCATGGTGGCCGCGCGCGCGCAGCCGCTGCTGCTCACTGTCGATGCCCCCTTGACCGACCAGATTGAGGCAGAGGATCGCAAAGAGATTTCGCAGGGGCAGAAGCTGATTGCCATCACGTTTGATGACGGACCGAAGCGCTCCACCACCACCCGCCTGCTGGACGGTCTTTCCGAGCGCGGGGTACAGGCAACTTTTTTTCTGATCGGTGCTCAAATTGAGGGGAACGAGGACCTGGTGCGCCGCATGGATGAGGAGGGGCACCAGATCGGCATTCATACCTTCGACCATGTACCGCTGAGCGCCCTCTCCCGCGCAGATTTTGATGCGCAGGTAGAGCGCTCGCGCACTCTGCTCAAGCAAATACTGGGACACAACGATTTTCTCCTCCGCCCGCCCTATGGCCTACTGGACGCGGCGGTCAGGCAATGGGCGGACTGCCCCATTATTCTCTGGTCCATCGATCCGGAGGATTGGAGCGACAGAGATGCCGAACGCGTGGCAGACCACATTATAGCGCACGCCGGTAACGGAGAGATCATCCTTCTGCATGATATTTACCCGGAATCGGTAGATGCCGCGCTGGAGGTGATCGACCGGCTGCACAGCGAGGGGTACTATTTTGTCACCGTGAGCGAACTCTTTGCCGCCAATCACATTACACTGGAGCCCGGAGAAGTATATAGGAAGGTACCGGAGTAGCGGATCAGGCAAAATTAGAATTGACAAGCATAGATAGACGAGGTATGATAACAATATATCATACCTCGATTATCTATGCTTTATTATATGGGGGAATCGAATTTGTATCTGAATGATAAGCTCAAACGCTGGGCGGATCAGGCCAGCGAAACGATCCTCTTTAAACCACAGCGGGAGGCGGTGCGCGAGGAGTTTTTATGCCATTTGCAGGACAGTTACGCTGCCAAGCTGAAAACCGGGCTGAATGAGGAGGAGGCCACAGCCCAAGTGCTCACTGAAATGGGTAAGCCGACCCCTGTTGCGGAGCAGATGGCTATCTTATATCGCCCGTTTTGGGGACAGGTATGGAAATACACCCGCTGGACAAAATATCTCGCTCTGATATGCCTTGCAATCGCGCTGGTGTCCACTGTATATTCTGCGGCTTCTGCAAGACTATCCTACGACCCGGACGCCTTTTTGGATAATCTGTATGGAAGACGAGTGGCTGATATCAGACCGGAATACCCGCTTCAATTGGAGGACTACACGGTTTCCGTGCACCGCATGGTACTTCTTGACTCTTTATTTTCTGAACCTTCCTCGGACGAAAATTGTCGTTCTGCTTATTTTACACTGAAAATATCATACTCAAATCCACGGCTTCAACAACCTAACTTCTCATATAATATGTACGCGACAGACAATTTGGGCAACAGCTACGGCATCAGAAATTATTCAGCTGAGGACGGCAGAGAAGTCAGTGGCAACAGGGGCTTCAGCGACCTGTTTGTCACATATATGGAGATGTGGATTTCGGAAATTCCGCCCGAAGCCAGCGAGCTTACATTGCGGTTTGATGCGATGTATGTTACGGACGGGATCGTCATAGAGATACCAACCAGAAGCGAATATCAGGATACATACACAATAGCTCCGGCGGAAAGTGCGTGAGAGAATGAAAATACAGAATTATCGTCTTCGTTTTATGGGTAATCTTTGCATTACCGCCCTGGCAATTGTTGCTATTATCCTGTTCAGAGGCGGGCTAGCCAGCGCAAACAAGCAAGACTTGGATTCTGTCCTGCGGCGAAATCTTGCGCAGAACGCAGAGATCCTTTATTCAGCGCAGCCTGAATTAAGTGAACAGTCGAGCGACGGCGAAAAAATCTATGTCCTGCGCCTGGAAAGTGGTGCAATCGGGGTTGTTCGCACCCTCAATACACAGTGGAGCGGTTTATTCACGACCAGCTTTAACTGGACACGCGATAACGTCAAGCTGAGATCATTTACCGACGGCTTAGCAATTATTCCCCTTTGGATGGACAGTCGGGCAGAGGGTGACACACCGGCATATGGTTATTGTGCCGTGGCAACAGAAAACCCGGATATCCAGACGGCAAAGCTTTTTTTCTATAATAGCTACAGTACCGACGCAAATCCCGAAATCGAAATGGAGTGTTTCGAAACGGTAAACGGTCTCATGCTGTTTCGGATACAGCTTACCCCAGATGCAAAAAAATACGGCAGAGATGTGTACACATGGACAGACAATTTTGACTTATACCGTTCTGAGCCCGCTTACAGCTTTTCTGTACACGGATATGACGCTGCCGGAAATGCCGTCGCCCATACCGACCGTCTCATCAGCTAGGGTGTAGTCCATATTGCCTCCGGCTCCATTGCGGTCGAAACCTGAATATAGTATAGTAAGGAAAGGAATGGTCATTCAAATGAAGCTCGATAAAAGTCTGCTATCAGGAAGCACCACCCTTTTGGTGCTCTCCCTTCTCAGATCCGGCGACAAATACGGCTACCAGATGATACAGGATCTCGCCGTACTGTCCAACCAGACATTTATGCTGAAAGAGGGCACCTTGTACCCCGTGCTCCACGCCCTGGAAAAGGAGGGCTCGCTGAAAAGCTATGTCAAACAATCGCCCACAGGGAAAGACCGAAAATACTACACCATCACAAAATCCGGTATGCGCCTGCTCACAGAAAAAACAGAGAACTGGAATATATTTGCAGGCGCGGTGAATCAGGTCTTACAAGCAGCAATTTGACAGCCTGGCAACAAACGTAAGCATCCTGATTGATCACCAGCAGGTATCGACTGTATTGATGAATTCGGATCATTTTCGTTTGACCGGTGCCGTCTGCGCCTGTTGTTCCTTACTCAATGGAAATTTGTTGATGATATCATGGTGCATATAACAAAACAAGTCGAATGCAATTGCAATTCGACTTGCTTCGTAAAATTTCTGGCGGAGGCGGTGGGATTCGAACCCACGTGGGGTTGCCCCCAAACTGATTTCGAATCAGCCCCGTTATGACCACTTCGATACGCCTCCGAATGATAGCCTGGCCCAAAAATTGCGACCCCCAAAACCGATAAGATTTTTGGGGGTATGGTGACCCGTCGGAGATTCGAACTCCGGACACCCTGCTTAAAAGGCAGGTGCTCTGCCGACTGAGCTAACGGGTCATCTGGCTGGGATGGCAGGGCTCGAACCTGCGAATGCGGGAGTCAAAGTCCCGTGCCTTACCACTTGGCTACATCCCATCATCAAAGCAAGTTCAAGAAAAAGAACCGGGGCTTGCGCCGCGGCCCTTTTCTCTTTGCGGTCATATGGGGTGGGTAATGGGACTCGAACCCACGGTCTTCGGAACCACAATCCGACGCGTTAACCAACTACGCTATACCCACCATATAAAGTGTTTCGCCGCCTGGTAAGGTGGTACGCCTGGAGGGACTCGAACCCCCGGCCCACTGCTTAGAAGGCAGTTGCTCTATCCACCTGAGCTACAGGCGCGTATGGAGCGGGTGATGGGAATCGAACCCACGCGACCAGCTTGGAAGGCTGGGATTCTACCATTGAACTACACCCGCAAAGGCGCTAGGCAAAAATGTCAGCCTAGATATCATAGCATACCAGGAAGCCATTGTCAATCATTTTTCACGGCTCAAAAGGTGGCTGTCATCCCATATCCTCTATGCATTTTATGCGGCCCATCCGTGTTCTGACCCGGATGGGCCGCAGTATTTCAGGTCAGCTTTGCGTTGTTGATCTTGATGCCGGGGCCCATCGTCGAGGTGCAGACACAGCTTCTGATATACTGGCCCTTTGCGGCGGAAGGCTTTGCTTTGACAATCGCGCCAAGCAGCGCGTTGCAGTTTTCCAGCAGCTTTTCCGAGCCGAAGGAAACCTTGCCGATGGGGCAGTGGATGATGTTGGTCTTATCCAGACGGTATTCCACCTTACCGGCCTTGATGTCGTTGACGGCCTGCGCCACGTTCGGCGTGACGGTGCCGGCCTTGGGGGACGGCATCAGGCCCTTGGGGCCGAGCACCTTACCCAGACGACCGACCACACCCATCATGTCGGGGCTTGCGACCACGACGTCATAGTCAAACCAGTTTTCCTTCTGAATCTTCTCGACGAGATCCATCTCACCGACGAAGTCGGCACCGGCGGCCTTTGCCTCCTCCGCCTTGTCGCCCTTGGCAAAAACAAGCACACGCTGCGTCTTGCCGGTACCGGGGGGCAGAACGATAGCGCCGCGCACCTGCTGGGCGGCGTGGCGGGAGTCAACGCCGAGCTTAACATGCAGCTCCACCGTCTCGTCAAACTTGGCGGTGGCGGTTTTTACAACCAGATCCATTGCCTCGGCGGTGTCATAAAGCGCGGCTTTTTCGACGAGCTTCGCGCTCTCCTGATATTTTTTCCCTCTGAACATAGCTGATTCCTCC
>JAJBUC010000123.1 GCA_020860545.1 Oscillospiraceae bacterium
GTGTGGATGAGGTCGCCTATGTGCGCTTTGCCTCGGTGTACCGCCAGTTTTAGGACATCAGCACCTTCATGGACGAGCTCAACAGGCTCATCCATGAAGCATGAATATGGTAAATTAATGGATTATTCACATGCAGTTCACATGCCGCTGGGATAATGATTCAGTCAAATATAGCGAATATTTTATGGGAGGCTACAGGTATGCAGATGAAAGGACTGGTTTCAACCACACTGGCGCTTGGTGTACTCCTGTCGGGATTCTCCATGGCGGCGGCGGCGGACGCGACTGATACCGATACGGCGATGCAGACGGTTGTGGCACAGATTACGGAATGGTCCGATACCGACGTGACCCTCTCGCTGTTCTCGGCGAAAGACAGCGTGTCGCGGACGGAACAGGCGGGGAAGGATACCGCCCCAAGCTTCCAGCGGTCGAAACCAGATGCGCAGCGCCCGATGAAAGGGGATGCGTCGCAGGAACAATCAGGGGATGAGGCGTTTACTGGCAGCCGGAAAAGCGGCGCGCCGCAGATGACCGGTGAGGAGGAGCAGGCGCGTACGGAGCGCACCGCAGCTGCGAAAGAAGCGCCTGCGGCAGGTGGCACGCGCATGGGCAAGGCAATGCCCGCAGGCCGTGGGACGGATACATCTGCACCCGGTGAACCGGCTTCGGCTTCCACAGGCCGGCCTATGTGCGGCGGGTTCGGCGGCGGCAGCCGTACAGGTGCGCAGGCACTCTCTGGAGAGACGCTGACACTGACCTTGACAGACGCCACGTCGATCGTTCAGGCGGCCGACAAGGAAAAGACCGCGCTGACCGCCGACGCACTTCAGGTGGGCGACACGGTGATTGTCTCCTACAATGCAGAGACAAACGAGGTGAATACCATCGCCGTGCTGGGTTTCACACGCGGGAAGGATGCGGAGGAAAAGACCGTGGACGTGACCGAGGACGATGCCACAGAGGCGACCACGGAAGAGGCTGCAGAGGAGACGACCGAAGCATCCACTGATGTAGCCACGGAAGAAACCACAGATGAGACGACCGAGGCGTCTACAGACGAGACAACGGAAGAGACCGCAGACGCGGGTATGGAGGCGTTGACGGCCTGATACTACAAACAGAAAACGCCCCGAACCGGTTGACCAAGGCCGGTTCGGGGCGTTTTTTCGTGCCGTTTAGCTGATAGTCGGTTGCTCAATTTCGGGCATCAGTTCGGAGGAGATGATATTCAGCATGCGCTCAAGCTGCGCGACGTCCTCGCTGGGGAAGTGCTCTCGAATGCGCTGCGTCACAGTGACCACATAGCGGTAGCTGATATTATAATAGTCATAAAACTTCTGTGTGGGTACGAGAAAGTATTCCCGCTTGTCGTCGGCGGACTGCTCCTTTACAACATAGCCCTTTTGGACAAGGTTGTTGATTTTATATGCCGCGTTCGGTGCGGAAATGCCGACATAGCGGGAAAATTCATTGACCGTAGGCTTGCCCAGCGACATGATGATCTCCATGCAGAAGGTCTCCACCGTGGTCAGGCTGGCCTCACGCGACTGGAACCGGCTGAAGATGGTGCGGTAAAATTGCAGCTTAAATTTTGTATATACTTTGTTTAAGGCGTCATCCAGCATGGTGCACCTCCGGCATCTATTTTCCAATGGCAAAGGTGATTTCACCCTGCGCGGCAATTTTGCCGTCTACGCGGGCGACCCCTGTGCCGAAGCCCACCGGACCGCGCTGGGCGGTCAGCTCGCAGCGCAGCTCCAGCACATCACCGGGGACGACCTGCTTTTTAAAACGGGCGTTTTTGATCCCGCCGAAAAAGGCGATCTTGCCCTGATACTCCGGCATGGACAGCAGCGCCACCGCGCCCGTCTGGGCGAGCGCCTCCATAATCAGCACGCCGGGCATGACGGGGTAGGCGGGGAAGTGGCCGGTGAAAAATGGCTCGTTCATTGTGACGCACTTGATTCCAGCGGCGAATTTCCCCGGTTCGTAGTCGGTGATTTTGTCCAAGAGCAGCATCGGCGGGCGGTGGGGGAGAATCTCCATGATTTGCTGAATATTCAGCTCCATGTCAGCACCCCTCCCACTTCTTGAAGACGAGCGCGGCGTTATGCCCGCCGAAGCCGAGGGAGTTGGACATGGCATAGCGGATATCCGCCGTTCTCCCGACATTCGGGACGATATCCAGGTCGCACGCCTCGTCCGGCACCCGATAGTTGATGGTGGGGGGGAGAAAGCCGTCCAATAGCGCCTGCAGGGTGAAGATCGCCTCCACAGCGCCTGCCGCGCCGAGCAGGTGTCCCGTCATGGACTTTGTGGAGCTGACGGGAATCTGGCCGGCGCACGCGCCAAAGGCCGCTTTGATCGCGGCGGTCTCGCAGGAGTCGTTCATGGGGGTGGAGGTGCCGTGGGCATTGATGTAGCCGACGTCCTGCGGCGTCAGGCCGGCATCCTCAAGCGCAAGCCGCATGCACCGGGTGCTTCCGGCGCCGTCGGGCAGGGGTGCGGTGATATGATGGGCGTCACAGGTGGCACCGTAGCCGACCACCTCACCGAGGATAACCGCGCCCCGCGCCTGCGCGTGCTCCAGCGTCTCAAGCACCAGAATGCCGGCCCCCTCGCCCATGACAAAGCCGCTGCGCTCCTTGTCAAAGGGGATGGAGGCGCGGTTGGGGTCGGCGGCGGTGGAGAGGGCCTTCATCACGGTAAAGCCGCCCATGCCGGAGGGGGTGATGGCGCTTTCCGCGCCGCCGCAGACCATCACGTCGGCGTACCCGTCGCGGATATGTCGAAAGGCGTCGCCCACGGCGTTCGTTCCGCCTGCGCAGGCTGCCGTCACACAGGAGCACATCCCCTGCAGTTTATGGCGAATGGCGATGTGCCCGGCGGCGATGTTGGTGATGCTCATGGGGATATAGAACGGGGAGATGCGGTCATAGCCCTTTTCATCCCCCTTGAGAATCTCGTGCTCTAAGGTGGAAAGCCCGCCGATACCGCTTGACACAATGATGCCGCAGCGGGTGGTGTCCTCCGCGTCCATATCCAGCCTGCTCTGCGCCATCGCCTCGTCGGCGGCGACAACGGACAATTGGGTAAAGCGGTCCATTTTCCGCGCCTCGCGGGCCTCTATGAAATTCTCCGCGACAAATCCGGTCGCCTCGCCCGCGACGGTGACCTTCCGGTCCGTTGTATCGTACGCGGTGATGGGTACGATGCCGCAGCGCCCGGCTTTTGCCGCCGCCCAGCTGTCCTCCGCGTTCAATCCGATTGCCGTGATGGAGCCGTATCCTGTGACCACGACCCGGCGTTTCAGTGTATTCAAATGACACCAATCCTTTCCTGACGCCTGCGCGCCTGCTGAGGGGTTCATACCGCCATGCCGCCGTCCACACAGAGCACCTGCCCTGTGATGTAACCGGACGATGCTTCCGCGAAGAAGCACACTGCGTTTGCCACATCCGCCGGTGCGCCCGGGTGCCCCATCGGTACCGACGCATTGAGGGCGGCTTGGGCGCTTTCCGGCAGCGCGTCGGTCATGTCGGTTTCAATAAAGCCGGGCGCGACCAGATTGACGGTCACGTTGCGCCCGGCGAGCTCCTTGGCGAAGGATTTACTCATGCCGATCAACCCCGCCTTGCTCGCGGCGTAGTTCGCCTGTCCCGCGTTGCCGCGCAGGCCGACCACGCTGCTGAGGGCGACGATGCGGCCATATTTTTGCTTCATCATGGGGCGGTATGCCGCCTTCATGCAGTAAAACGTGCCCTTGAGATTGGTGTCGAGCACGGCGTCGAAATCCTCGTCCTTGATCATCAGGGCGAGATTGTCGCGCGTGATACCCGCGTTACACACCAGAATATCGAGCCGTCCGAACTGCGCGACTACCTGTTTTACCATGTCATTGCAGGCGGCGGAGTCGGCAACGTTTGCCTGCACGGTCATGCTCTGTACGCCCATGTCGCGGCAGGCGGCGGCGACTGCCTCCGCGCCGTCGGCGTTCCCGGCATAATTGACCGCTACGTTAGCCCCCCGGCGGGCCAGCTCCAGGCAGATTGCCTTGCCGATGCCTCGGCTGCCGCCGGTGACCAGCGCGGTTTTCCCTGTCATTGTCATCGTACGTTTTCTCCTTTGATAGCAGCCACCGCCGTCTCCAGCTGCTCGGCGGTTTCGACCGCGAAACAGCGGATGGAGGGTGCCGTTTTCCTGACAAAGCCGCAAAGCGCCTTGCCCGGGCCAATTTCCAATATGGTGTCCACGCCCGCGGCCTCCATCCGGCGGATGGTATCCTCCATGTAGACGCTGCTGCACACCTGCTGCGCAAGCAGTGTGTGTATCTCCTCGCCCGCCTGCAGTGTGTTGCCGGTGCAGTTAAACAGGACGGGAAACTGCATGGGTCGAAACCGCACCTGCGGGAAATACGCGCGCAATGCGTCGCGCGCCGGTTCCATCAGGGAGGTGTGGAAGGGGCCGCTCACATGCAGCGGGATGCAGCGCCCCGCGCCCGCCTCTTGGGCGAGGGTACAGGCGTAGTCCACTGCAGCGGCGTCACCCCCGATGACAATCTGTCCGGGGCAGTTATAGTTGGCGATCTCCACCACGCCGCGCGCGCCTGCTTGTTTGCAGACCGCCTGCAGCGGCGCGCGGTCCAGCTTCAGGACGGCCGCCATGCCGCAGGGCCGGTCGGTCACCGCGTCCGCCATGGCGTTTGCGCGGTAGGTGATCAGATCCATGACTGTATCAAAATCAAAAACACCCGCCGCATGGAGCGCGGAGTATTCCCCCAGGCTCAGGCCCGCCGCCATGGAGGGGAGGATGCCCTTTTCACAGAGTACCGCTGTGACCCCCGCCGCAAACGCGACCATGCAGGGCTGGGTGTAGCGCGTGTCGCACAGCTGATCCTCCGGCCCGTCAAAGCAGAGGGATTTCAGGTTGAAGGTAGTCGGCGCGTTGTCAAAGACCGTGCGAAAGGCGGTATAGGTGTCATAGAGATCCGCACCCATGCCAACATGCTGCGTGCCCTGCCCGGCGTAGAGATAGGCAAGCTTCATACGGGTATCCGCTCCTCTCCGCAGAGCGCGTCTAAACGGTTTGCGGCACCCTGCGCCAGGTCCTCCAGAATGGTGCGTACAGGCCGGATCTCGCCCAGCATACCGGCGACCTGTCCCGCCATCAGGCTGCCGTGATTCACATCGCCGTCAAAAACCGCGCGCCGCAGGCCGCCGATGGTGAACCGCTCCAGCTCCTCTTTGTCCGCGCCCGCTTTTTCGCGGGAGAGGTAGGCGCGTGACATCTGATTTTTCAGAATGCGCACCGGGACGCCGCCAATGCGTCCGGTTACGGTGGTGGAGGAGTCCCTGGCATTGAGCACGGCGTTTTTATAGTTTTCATGGATGGGGCACTCCTCACTGACCAGCAGGCAGGTGCCCAGCTGTGCCCCGCACGCCCCCAGCGCATAGGCGGCCAAAAGCTGCCGCCCGTCCGCGATGCCGCCCGCCGCGATCACGGGGAGATCCACCGCGTCAGCCACCTGAGGAACCAGCGCCATCGTGGTCAGCTCCCCGATGTGTCCGCCGCTCTCGGTGCCCTCCGCAATGATGCCGTCCACGCCGCTGCGCGCGAGGAGCTTTGCAAGCGCCACGCTGGCCACAACGGGAAAGACCTTCGCGCCCGCGTCCTTCCACATGGCGATGTAGGGCGACGGATTTCCCGCGCCTGTCGTGATGACCGGAATCTTCTCATCCGCGACAAGCCGTGCCATCTCTTTTGCGTACGGGTTCATGAGCATGATATTGACGCCGAAGGGCTTTTGCGTCAGGCTGCGGCAGATATGAATGTGCTCGCGCAGCATGTCCGTGTCCATGCCCCCCGCGCCGATCAGGCCGAGCGCCCCCGCGTTGGAGACAGCCGCAGCGAATGCGCCGGTGGCGATGTTTGCCATGCCCCCTTGGATAAACGGGAACTCTATTCCCAACAGTTCATTTAATCTCATCCGGAGTACCCTCTCTTTCTTGATTACCATTCCATCAGGGCGCTGCCCCACGTCAGTCCGGTGCCGAAGGCGACGCAGATAAATTTGTCACCCGGGCGGAGCAGTCCGTCGGAAGCGAGTTCGTCGAGTGCGATGGGGACGCTTGCGGCGGATGTGTTGCCGTAGCGGTCCATATTTTGATAAAACAAATCCATCGGCGCGCCGAGGCGCTTTGCCGCGTGCTCAATGATGCGCCGGTTTGCCTGATGCGGTACAATCCAGCGCAGGTCGCCGAGCGTCAGGTTGTTGCGCGCGAGTATTTCGCTGACACAGACCGGTACCATCTCGGAGGCGAAGCGGAAGACCGCGCTGCCGTCCATGTGGATATGTTCGTCCGCCCAGAGAATCTCCCTGTTGCCGCGCACGCCGAGTCGGCAGTCCCAGAGCCGTTCCTCAAGCGTAACCAGCACCGCCCCCGCGCCATCGCCAAAGAGCACGGCGGTGGAGCGGTCGTCATAAGTAAGGTATTTGCTGATGACTTCCGCGCCGATGACGAGCCCGTACTTGCGCGTGCCCTGCATCAGAAGGCCGCGCATCGTGTGCAGGGCGTAGAGAAACCCGGTGCATCCGGCGTTCATGTCGAACGCGGGCGCGTCCTCCGGCAATCCCAGCTCCGCCTGTACCAGACAGGCATTGGCGGGGACGGTATAGTCGGGGGAGAAGGTGGCGACGATGCATGCGCCAATCTCATCTGTCGTTACACCGGCGCGCTCCATGGCCTCGCGGGCGGCTGCTGCTGCAAGGGTATGCCCGTGCTCCCCGTCGCAGAAATAGCGGCTGCGGATTCCGGTGCGGGAGGAAATCCACGCATCGCTGGTGTCCATGTGGCGGCTTAATTCGTCGTTGGTCACCGCGTGTGCGGGCAGGGCGCGGCCGGTGGATCGTATATGAAGTCCGTTCAAAGAAGCTCCTTTCCGGCGGAGATAATCCCGCCCATCGCTCTGAATTTCCGGTACCGCGCCTCGGCACAGTCCGGGGTTTTGAGCAGGCGCGCCAGATGTGCCGAGAGGGAGCGGTCCACCGCGCGGTAAACGCCCTCCGTGTCGGTATGCGCGCCGCCCTCCGGCTCCGGAATGATCTCGTCGATGACTTTCAGCTCTAGCAGGTCGTCTGCGGTCAGCTTCATGAGGGCTGCCGCCTCCGCATGGCGGGAGGAATCCTTCCAGAGGATGGAGGCAAAGCCCTCGGGGGAGAGAACCGAGTAGACGGCGTTTTCCAGCATGAGCACGCGGTTTGCAACGGCCAGCGCCAGCGCGCCGCCGCTGCCGCCCTCGCCGGTGATGATGCTCACACATGGCACCGTAAGGGTACTCATGAGGGCGAGGGTGGAGGCGATTGCCTCTCCCTGTCCGTGCGCTTCCGCCTCCAGGCCGGGATAGGCCCCCGGCGTATCGACAAAGGTGATGATGGGGCGGGAGAATTTCTCCGCCTGCCGCATCAGCCGCTGCGCCTTGCGGTAGCCCTCCGGATTCGGCATGCCGAAGTTGCAGGAGAGGTTTTCGGTGAGGTTTTTCCCCTTGTGGTGGCCGATCACCGTGACGGGCCGCCCGTGGTATAGGGCGATGCCGCCCAAAACGCTCTGATCCTCGCCGCAGAGACGGTCGCCCTTCTGCTCAAAAAAGTCGGTGAAGAGGTTTTCGATAAAATCCCGCGTGCCGGGGCGGGCGCTGTGGCGCGCAAGCGCGACCTTTTGCGCGGCGGTACGTGTGGTCTCAGCCATGGGACGCCCCCCCTTTTCTGTGCAGGCGCAGCAGGAGGGAGAGGGTTTCCCGCATGGCGGCGCGGGGGACGATCTGGTCGATAAAGCCGTGCTCCTCCAGATATTCCGAGCGCTGAAAGCCCTCCGGAAGCTTTTGTCCGATGGTCTGCTCAATCACCCGCGGCCCGGCAAAGCCGATGAGGGCTCCGGGCTCTGCAAGCGTGATATCGCCGAGTGACGCGAAGGAGGCCGTAACGCCGCCGGTGGTCGGGTGGGTCAGGTAGGAGATATAGAGTCCGCCCGCCTTTGAAAACCGGGCGAGCGCGGCGCTGGTTTTCGCCATCTGCATGAGAGAGAGGATCCCCTCCTGCATCCGCGCCCCGCCGCTCGCGGAGAAAATGCGGAGGCGGCGGCCAGGCGTTGCGGCGTGCACCACCCAGCGCGTGAGTGTTTCCAACACGGCAACCCACATGCTGCCCATGAAACAGCGGCTGTCGAGTACGGCGGTCACGACCGGCTGCCCGTCGACCGCGCCTGTGGCGGTCACCACTGCTTCGGTGAGGCCGGTACTGCGGCGCAGGGATTTGCGTTTTTCCTCATAGCCGGGAAAATCGAGGATGTTGGGGGCGGTCAAATGTTCGTCCAGCTCGGCAAAGCTATTGGGGTCGAACAGAAGGGAGAGGCGCAGGTATGCGCCGATGGTGTGGTGCCTGCCGCAGTGAGGGCAGACATAGGCGGCGTTGGCAAGCGCCTGCTTTTCCACTACCGCACCGCAGCCGGAGCAGGTACCTGCCGCATGCCGCTGCACCGCCTTGCTCTCACGCTGGGTTTTGAGGTCCATCAGGCGCTCCCGGCGCTGTGAAAATGGACTGATCACGTTACGAACGCTCCTTTCCGCCGCTTACGCAATTCTCAGCGAATTGCAGCAGCTGCTCCAGATGGGTATCCAGATAGCCGGTGTCGTAACACCCGCGCATGAAATCCGGCTCGTACGCAATGAGGTAGCAGAGGTCGGCGGTGTTGGGGTATCCCGCGATCATCAGCTCCTCAAGCGCGCGGCGCAGCTTGCGCAGGGCCTCCAGACGGGTGGGGGCGTGGACGATGATCTTCGCCGCGAGGGAGTCGTAATACGGCGAGAGGTCCCAGCCGGTAAAAAGCGCGGTGTCCACACGCACGCCGGGGCCGCCCGGCAGATGGAGAAATTCCGTCCTGCCGGGAGATGGCAGGAAGTCATGCCTTGGGTCCTCCGCGTTGATGCGGCACTCAATGGCGTGCCCGCTGCATGTTACGTCCGCCTGCGCAAGCGGGAGGGGGAGTCCGGCGGCGATGCGCAGCTGCGCATGTACAAGATCGAGACCGGTGACGAACTCCGTCACCGGATGCTCGACCTGAATGCGGGTATTCATCTCAATAAAGTAAAATTCCCCTTCGGAAGAGAGGACGAATTCAATGGTGCCCGCGCCCAGATAGCCCGCTGCCCGCGCCGCCTTCACGGCGGCCTCTCCCATACGTCGGCGCAGATCGTCTGTGAGCGCGCGGGAGGGGGATTCCTCAATCAGCTTCTGGTGCTTGCGCTGGATGGAGCAGTCCCGCTCTCCGAGGTGGATGACGTTCCCCTGCGTGTCGGCAAGAATCTGAAACTCAATGTGGCGGGGGTTTACAATCAGCTTTTCCAGATAGACTTCATCGTTCCCGAAGCACACCTCTGCCTCCGCCTTAGCCTCAGCAAACAGGGCGGGGAGCTCCTGCGGCGTGTCCACCTGCCGCATGCCGCGCCCGCCGCCGCCCGCCGATGCCTTGATGAGGACCGGAAAGCCGATGCGCAGCGCGAGATCCTCCGCCTCGTCAACAGTGGTCACGGGGCCGTCTGAGCCCGGGACGACGGGGACGCCGCTTTCCCGCATCAGCGCGCGGGCGGCGGATTTATTGCCCATGCGTGTGATGACGTGTCCGGGCGGACCGATAAAGATCAGCCCGTGTTCGGCGCACAGATCGGCAAAATCCGGGTTTTCGGACAAAAAGCCGTAACCCGGATGCACCGCATCGCACCGGGTCGCCAGCGCGACTGTCAGCAGTGCGGACATATTGAGATAACTATCCGACGCCTTGGCCGGTCCGATGCATACGGCGCGGGTGGCAATCTGGGTGTGCAGCGCGCCCTCATCCGCGGCGGAGTAGACCGCGACGGTTTCTATCGACAGCTCGCGGCAGGCGCGGATAATCCGTACCGCGATTTCTCCGCGGTTTGCGACTAGTACACGGCGAAACATAATTTATACCGCCTTTACCTGAAAAATAGGCTGGTCAAAGGAGACCAGGGTCCCATCGGCGATGAGAATCTTTTCAATGACGCAGTCAAACGGCGCGGGCACCTGGCTCATCATCTTCATCGCCTCAAGCACGCAGACGGGGGCATCCTTTTTGACGTGGTCGCCCTCCCGGACGAAAGCGGCCTCGCCGGGGGCAGCGGCGGCATAAAAGGTACCGACGAGAGGGGCTTTTATGTAGGCGGACGCCTCCTCGCCGCGAACGCTTTGTGTTGCCGCAGATGGGATGGCGGGAGCGGCCTCCGGCACCGAACGCTGCATGCCTGCCTGCTTGCCCATCGACAGGGTAACGCCGTCGGTCTGCAAATGTAAGTCGGTGAGGGCGGACCGGTCAAATTGCTCCATCAGAGCTTGAATGTCTTTGATGTCCATGGGCTTACCCCTTGTTCTTTTCCAGCCAAGACACAATATCGCCTACAGTTTTCATCTCGGCAAGCGCCTCGTCCGAGACGCCGTAGCCCAGTGACTCCTCAAGCGCCATGTTCAGCTCAACTGCATCCAGCGAGTCGTCCTCCAGATCCTCTGCAAGGCGGGCTTCCAGGGTAATTTTGCTTTCTTCTCAGT
>JAJBUC010000017.1:0-3963 GCA_020860545.1 Oscillospiraceae bacterium
GTCCGGGGGCGGCAGGCTTTTGTGGCGCAGTGTCAGGCCGAGCGTGTCACTGCCGCCCGAAAAGAGCGACAGCCGTGGTGTCCCGGCGGGCGCGCCGGGGGAGAAGCAGAGGGTCAGGTCGGCGCGCACCGCCGCATTCCCGTCGAGCACCGACGCGCCGTACTCCTGATACAGGTACGCGCGCAGGGACTCCCCGCCGCTCTGCGCGGAGATAATCAGGGAGCGCACGGCGGGGCAGAGGGCCTCCGCCGCAGCGGAAAAGGACTCGGTTACCCGTTCGCCGCAGAGCGCCACGACGGCCCGCTCCGGCGCAATCCCACCCTGCGCGAGACCGGCAAAGCAGAGCGGCGCCGCCATCGCCTGCAGGAGCGGCTCCGGCTCGACCGGACGCAGCCCCGCCGCCTCCAGCAAGTCCCACGCGGCAAAGTCCACGTCCGTCAGCACCCTGCGGCAGCCCTCCCGCCAGAGAGCGTTCGCCCCCTTGCGCACCGCGCGCGCAGCGGCCCGCGCGCCCCCGCGCTTCGGCACCGGCAGCCCGACGCGCAGGAGCGGCACGCCGTACAGCGTGCTGCGCTCCGCCGTCATTTTACGCCCGTTGTCCCACTGAATCAGGCCCACCATGTTGCTCACCTCAAGAAAGGATATGCGTCCGGAGGGCGCATATTGCGCCCTTTTTGCTTGACTTTTTAGCAAAAGGCGATATGATGGGAACATAAATTTTAGGGAAGCGATCTGTGAAGTGTCGCGGAGGAAAGGCAGGCGAGAGCGTATGGAATACTCCATCGGCGCATTTTCAAACAAGACGGGCCTGAGCATACATACCCTGCGTTTTTACGAAAAGGAAGGACTGCTGCACCCGATTCGCGGCGGGAACGGCAGAAGGGTTTATACGGAGGAAGACCTGCGCTGGGCCACCTTTATCGTGCGGCTGAAAGAGAGTGAAATGCCCATCCGGGACATCCAGAAGTACGCCAGGCTGTGCGCGGAGGGGAGCGCCACCCTTCCGGCGCGGCGCGAGATGCTCCGGCAGCACCGCGCCCTGCTCAGTACCCGGGTGGAAACCCTGCAGGCGCACCTGCGCAAGCTCGATGAAGAGATTGCGGTTTATGACACGGCAATCGCGCGGCAGGACGCCCGTTAGCGTTTGCTCTGTCAGGAGCCGTTTCCGGTCAAGAGGGCGACCGCCGCGTCGAGTTGACTGTCGCCGACTGCGGAGAGCTCCACCTCCGCATCGAGCGTGACGCCGGTGCCGACCAGAGAGGTGCCCTGCCCGGTGGTGTATTCGCAGATGGAAATGCCCACCGCCCGGCCGCCCGGCAGGGGGAAGGTCTGCTGGGCGTAGCCCTTTCCGCTGGTCGGTACGCCGACGACATACGCCCCCGCCTCTTCCCGCATGGCGGCGGCGAAGAACTCTGCGGCGCTGTAGGAGCTCTCATTGACCAGCACCGCCGCGGGTACGGTGACGCACGCCTCATCCGAGACGATGACCTCCTCCTCACCCGTTCTGGTGCGGCTGCGGAAGATGGGCCCCTCCGGCAGGAGGTAGTCCAGCATAGTCGTCAGCTCGCTGAGATAGCCGCCGCCGTTATCCCGCATGTCAAAAATGAGGGACTGCGCCCCCTCCGCAAGCAGGGCGCTGACCGCGCGTTCCAGCTCGTCGGCGCTGCGGTCATAGAAATTGTCGAGCGCGATATACCCGATGCCCCCGTCCAGCATGCTGTATGTGACGGGATCGAGCTCCATCTCCGCGCGCACAACGGTAACGGCGGTCTCCGTCCCGTCTGCGCGCAGCAGGGTCAGGGTGACCTCCGTCCCCTCGGTGCCGGTAATCCGCTCGCTCCCCTCATATCGGGCGTCGCCCGCGATGGACTGCCCGTCCACCGCGATGATCACGTCGCCCGCGACAATACCCGCCTGTTCGGCGGGGCTGCGCGCCTCGACCGCTTCCACAAGCAGCCCCTCCTCCCGTGTATAGCCGACGGTCACGCCGACGCCGACATAGTGGTTCGCCCGGTTCAGGTTCTGCGCCTCGTACTGCTCGGCGGTGAGATAGTAGGACCACCGGTCGTCGAGGTTTTTTACCATCGCGTTCAGGCCCGCGTCCACAACGGCGTCGGCGTCGAACTCGCCGACATAGTGTTCCATAATCACCTCGTAGACCGCCAGAAGATCCCGCGCATTGGTGTCAAGGCGCGCCTGCGACAGGCACAGGGTCACCGCCGCCGTCGCCGCGCAGCAGCACACGGCGGCCAGCAGCAGCGTAAGCCCGGAAAAACGCTTGTTCCGCATAAGAATTCCTTCTTTCCGTTATCACTGAAAAAGCGGCAGGGCGAAACGGCGGTATCCTCCGCCGCTCGTCCTGCCGCGTATTTTTAGCATGCCCGCGCGGGGCGAAATTAGTTTGATTTGTGCCGTTTACGCGGCGAAAGGAATGACCATTAATATGCGCGCACAAAGGGAAGGCTCGGGTATACGCTCTCGGGGTTGATGCGCGTATAGTTCACGCGCACCTCAAGGTGCAGGTGGTTGCCCGTGGAGGAGCCGGTGCTGCCGACCGCGCCGAGCTGCTGGCCCTGTGTCACAATCTGCCCCTCGCTCACAGAGCGCTTGCTCATATGGGCGTAGAGGGTGGAGTTGCCGCCGCCGTGGTCGACCACGACGTAGTTGCCGTAAGAGCTGTCATACCCCGATGTAATGACCTGCCCGCCCTTTGCAGCGAGGATGGCGGTACCGGCGGGCGCCGGGATGTCGATGCCCGTGTGGCTGTGATACTTGCCGGTAATGGGGTGGACGCGCCCGCCGAAGGCGGAGGTCAGGCGGTAGTAGCCGGGCAGGGGCCAGGCATAGCCGCTCCCCGTCTCGAAGGTGACGTTATTCTTCTGCCGCTCGGCCTCCATCTGCTGCTGCTTTTTCTTAATGTCGCTGTTGATCTTTGCAAGCGCCGCGTTTTCCGCGTCGAGCAGGTCGTTGACCTCTTTTTCGTTGGCGTTGATTTGATCGAGTACGGCCTGCGCCTCCTTGACCTTGGCGCTCTGCTCATCGCGCTTGGCCTGCTCCTCGGTGCGGCGCGTCTCCTGCTGGGTGCGGGAGTCCTCAAGCTCGCCCTTGAGGCGCTCAATCTCCTGCCGGGTCTCAATGAGCTCATCCATCACGGCGTTGTCGTAGTCTATGACGTCGTTGATGGTGGTCAGGCGGTCTAAGAGGTCGGAAAAATCCTCCGCCTTAAACAGCACCGCCCAGTAGGAGGTGTCGCCCTCCTCCTCCATGGCGCGCACGCGCTTGCAGAACGTCTCGTACTGCTCCTCCTCGCGTGCCACCGCCGCGAGCCGCTCCTCCTCTTTCTCCGCAATCTGGGTGTCGAGCAGGCTGATCTGGCTCTGGATATTGGTGAGCTCCTTGTCGATCTCCGCAAGCTGCTCGACAAGAATGGCCTTTTTCTGCTGCGCCTGGGTCTGGTCGTCCTGAATGGCGGCGAGCTGATTTTTCAGCTCCTGCTGGCGCTGCTGCGACGACTTTTGATCTGTGACCAGCGCGTCAATCTCCGACTGGGTGACCGCGCTGGTGCTCCCGACCAGCCCCGCGAACCGGGACAGCGCGAACACGGCCGCGAGCACAATCGCAAGCGTGGCCGCCAGAACGCGCCGTTTGTCCGGCTTTGGGGCCTTATGGTTCTTTTTGTTGTTACTAATTTGCCGCATATCCGTCTGCTCCTTTTTCCACGCGTTACACCTGCAGGAATTTACCAATCGCCAGAATACTGCCGAGTACGCCGATCACAAGGCCCGTCACCACGAAGGCGAGCAAAACCAGCGGTGCCATCGAGGCAAAGGGCAGGACCGTGATGAGCTGGAGGGTGTCCGAGCTGCCGATGCCCGCCTCCACCAGACCGTAAATGCCCCCGGCAGGAAAAAAGCCCCCCCCCCCGCGAATCGGCCCGGCCGGCTGGCCAGCATGGAAAGGGAG
>JAJBUC010000017.1:3973-10395 GCA_020860545.1 Oscillospiraceae bacterium
CCCCACGGGCCCTCGCCGGAAACGGGCCGCACCGGCATCTGCGGCTGGGGGCCGTTCCGCCGCTTCCCGCCTACACCAGAACGTAAATGCCCCACTCCAGAAAAAATGCCACCACCGCGCCGATGAGGCCGTGCAGCATGCCCTCAATGATAAAGGGCCATCGGACAAACCAGTCTGTCGCGCCGCACATCTTCATGATGGCGATCTCCTCCCGCCGGTGGAAGGTGGCGAGCCGGATGGTGTTGGAGATGATGAACAGAGACACCAGCAGCAGCACGATGATCAGGATCATCGCCACCACACCGGCGATGTTGCGCACCACCAGAAAACCCTCCGTAACCTCCGGATTGGTGCGCAGATTGGCGATGCCCGACACTTCGCCCAGCTGATCCACGGTATCGTTCATCAGCGCCAGATCGTCCACCTGAATCTGATAGCGGTCGCGCAGTACCGAGGCGGGCAGGTCGTCAAAGAGCTCGTTGCTCTCCTTTTCCTCACGGAAGGCGGCCATTGCCGTCTCCTTGGAGACAAAGGTGACCTCCGTCACATTGGGAACGGCCTCCAGCGTCTGTTTCAGCGCCTGCGTCTGCTCCTCGCCGAGCGTCTCATCCACGTAGGCCAGGATGATATTTTCGTCCTCCCAGTCGCCCAGCATCGCGTCCGCGTTGACCGCGACAAGGGCAAACGACCCCATAATCAGCAGGCAGCAGACGGTCATGCAGATTGCCGCAAAGGACATGAGGCCGTGCGTCACAATGCTGCGGCAGCCCTCCACTAGAAAATATGTAAAATTAAAACGTTTCATCAGAATAATACCCACCCATTTCGTCGCTGATAACCCGGCCGTTATCGATGGCGATCACGCGCTTGGAAAAGCGGTCAACCAGCTCCCGTTCATGCGTTACAACCAGCACCGTCGTCCCGAGCTCGTTGATCTTCTCGAGCAGCATCATGATTTCCAGCGAGCGCTGGGGGTCGAGGTTTCCGGTCGGCTCGTCGGCAATGATCATGCTCGGATTGTTGATCAGCGCGCGCGCGATGGCGACCCGCTGCTGCTCTCCGCCCGAGAGCTCGTCCGGATGGCGGCGCTCCTTGCGGTCGAGGCCGACCAGCTCCAGCACGTAGGGCACGCGGCGCTTGATCTCCTGCGTGGACGCGCCGACCGCGCGCATGACAAAGGCGAGATTTTCCGAGATGGTTTTTTTCTCAATCAGGCGGAAATCCTGAAAAATAACGCCGATGGTCCGGCGCATCAGCGGCACCTGCCGGGGGCGTATGGTGTTGAGGTTGTAACCGTTGACCATCAGCCGCCCCGCAGTCGGCGCGATTTCCGCCGTGATCAGCTTGATAATGGTGGATTTGCCCGAGCCGGACGGCCCGACCAAAAAGACAAACTCCCCGTCGTCCACGCGGAAGTTGATGCCCTTCAGGGCCTTGGTCCCGTTGTCGTATACCTCTTGTATATCGTTTAAGCGTATCATAATTACCTCATTATGTAAACCGGCGGGCGCACACCAATCCCTTGGCTGGCGGCGCGTTGGCAGCTCTTATTATCGTTTCAATCGTTCAGACAAACAGCGTTTTCCCTGATACCAGTTATTACAGTATCAGGGAAATTTTTCATGCCGGAGCATGGTTTTACGAGTCGATGCCGCGAGAGACCAGATACTTCTTGACCATCAGCGCCACCTTGAAGGTGATCGCGTCGTCAAATTCCCGCAGATCAAGCCTGGTGAGTTTTTTGATCTTTTCCAGACGGTATACCAGCGTGTTCCGGTGGACAAAGAGCTTTCTGGCCGTTTCGGAGACGTTGAGGTTGTTCTCGAAAAACCGGTTGATGGTAAACAGCGTCTCCTGATCGAGCGCGTCAATGGGGTTCTTCTTGAACACTTCCTGCAAAAACATCTCGCACAGCGTCGTCGGCAGCTGATAGATCAGCCGCCCGATGCCGAGATTTTCATAGTTGATGACGAATTTTTCGGTGTCAAAGACCATGCCCACTTCAATGGCGACCTGCGCCTCTTTATACGCGCGCGCAAGCTCACGGATGTGGCGGACGATGGTGCCGATGCCGACGACCACTTTGATGCCCAGCTCCTGCCGGATGGACGCTTCCAGCTGATCGGCGATGCGGTAGAGCTCCTTGATGTCGGCACCCTCCGGGAGGTGCTTGATGAGCGCGACATCGGTCTCGCTGATGGAGAGGACAAAGTCCACCTGCTTGTCCGGGAAAAGGCTCTGCACCACGTCAATCGTCGCCACGTCCACGCGCTCCGTCTGCCGGATGAGGAACACGGCGCGCGGCGCCTCCGCGACAAAATGCAGCTCTTTCGCGCGCACGTAAATGTCGCCGAGGAGAATGTTGTCGGAGATAATATTTTTGACAAAGGTCGCTTTGTCGTGCTTTTCCTCATAATGCGCCTTCGCGCCGTTGAGCGCGACGGTCTCCATCATGCAGATCAGGCGCGCGCGCTCGTCTTCCCCGCTGACAAACGCGGCATAATCAAAATGGGAACTCCAGCCGGCCAGCGCCTTAAATGTCTTTCCATCGGCGCAGACAGGCTCGCTGTCCGTTCCGCGAATCATGCCGACCACACCGGGCCAGCGCTCTCCGATCCAGGTTAAATCATTGCTGGCGACCACAGCCCCCTCGGCGTCAATCACACCGATGGTTCGCTCCGTGCTGTCTTTTAACTGCAGGATCACATTCTGGAACACTCTGTTGGACATGTGACAATCCCTCCAACTCTTAGTTTAACGCCGTCAGCCACCGCCCGTGGACGCCGCGCTCCCGCTCCGGACGAATGGTGTGAAAATAGTTTGCGTAAATTGTCCATTGCTAAGTATTATACCGTCTTTCCCAGCTTTTATCAATAGGGAATTTTCATTTTTTGTTCAAAATGCCGAAATAGCTTTATAATTCGCCAAAAAGCGCGTTTTTTTCCCCCTCCGTCAATTCACGCCAGGCCCCGGGGGAGAGGTGCTCATCCAGTGTCAGCGGGCCCATGCGCAGGCGCTTGAGATAGCGCACCGGCTTGCCGCGCGCGGCCATCATCCGCTTAATCTGATGGTATTTCCCCTCGCGCAGGGTGACCAGCGCGGTTTCCGGCGGCTGCAGGATCTCGAGCTCCGCGGGCATGCAGACAAGCCCGTCTCGCAGAGAAAGGCCGGACGCGAAGGCGGCCTGGTCCGCGGCGTCCAGCGTACCCTCCACGCGGACAAAATACGTCTTGTCCACATGCCGCCGCGGGGCGAGCAGGCGATGGGCGAGCGCCCCGTCGTTGGTCAGCAGCAGCAGCCCCTCGGTGTCCTTGTCCAGCCGGCCCACCGGGAAGAGGCCCATGCGCCGGTACCGGTCCGGCAGCAGCGCCAAAACGGTCTGCTCCCTGCCGTCCTCCGTCGCCGAGACCACCCCCTGCGGCTTGTGCAGCATCAGGTACACCGGAGCGCCGGAGGGAAGGGTCTCCCCGTCCACACGGATACACGCCTGCGCGCCGACCTTCTCATCCGCCGCACATGCCGTCACGCCGTCCACCGTCACGCGCCCCGCGCGCACCAAAAGCCGCGCCTCACGGCGCGTCCAGCGGCCACTGTCCGCAAGGGACTAGTCCAGCCGTTCCACCATACTCACTTCCTTCTGACTACCCGTCTGTCTGCCATCCGATTCGATCATATTATTGCGCAAAAAAACATATCAATGAGCACAAGCATTCTGAAAGGGGCGTTGTACTGTGTTTATTTTTACCGCCAAGGTAAACCGCAGTCGGATTTTGGCGGTGGTGGGGGCTGCCGTTGTGGTTTGTGGGATATTGACCTTCGCGACCAATTCCATGCGCAATCATGACGTGGAAGCGAGCTCCGCCGCCGCAGGTACCAGCGGCATCAAAACCAATGAGGACCGCATCGCGTTTTTGGAGCACTACGGCTGGACCGTCTCGGAGCAGCCGCTCAGCGTGGAGGAGCTCCAGCTTCCCGACACCTTCGACGAGAGCTATTCGGAATATCTCGCCCTGCAGTCGGGGCAGGGGTTTGACCTGACCAGGTACGCCGGCAAACGCGTCAAGCGCTATACCTATGAGGTGACCAACTACCCAACAGGAGAGCAGGGGATTGAAGCGGGCCTGCTGATCTATAAAGATGAGGTCATCGGCGGTGAAATTTTCTCCCCCAAGCTCGACGGATTCATTCATGGGTTAAGCGTGCCTGCCTGACGGACCGAATAACATGTCAAAGAACCACGGTTTTCCAGTCGCGAAAACCGTGGTTCTTTGCTGTCCGCATCGGTGCCGCTCTTTAATCCGGCCGCTTAATGGCCAGCTTCTGTGTTTTCTTTACAATGGCGGAGTGACTGATTTTCAGCGCCTCCCCCATTTTTCTGGTCGTCCCGTATGTTGCATAAGCCCAGGTCAGAAGCGTCCGCTCATAGTTATCCATGATCTCCGCATAGCTGAAGTTTAAAAACCGGTCCACCGGACAGGAGATACCGGCGCTGCTGAAGCTCTCGGAGACCATGTTCCAAAAAATTGTGGTATTGGGCTGGTAGATCACACACCAGCGCTCAATGATATTTTCCAGCTCCCGGATATTTCCCGGCCAGGGGTAGGTCTGGAGTCCTTTCAGGGTGCTGGAGTCCAGCATAATATTTTTCCCGTATTTTTTATTGAATATGGCAAGAAAATGATTTGCCAGGGTCAGGATGTCCTCGCACCGTTCCCGGAGCGGGGGGATGTCGATGGGGAAGACATTGAGCCGGTAATACAGATCCTCCCGGAACTGCCCGGCGTGGACCTGCTTTTTCAGATCCCGGTTGGTGGCGGCGATGATACGGATATCCAGCTTCAGCGCGTGGGTTCCGCCGACCCGCATGATCTCCTGCTGCTGTATGGCCCGCAGCAGCTTGGGCTGGATATCTATGGGCAGCTCACCGATCTCGTCGAGCAGCAGGGTACCGTGGTTTGCCAACTCGAACATGCCGGGTTTTCCCTTGGCCCCGGCCCCGGTGAAGGCACCCTTCTCATAGCCGAACAGCTCGCTTTCCAGCAGGTGATCCGGGATTGCGGCACAGTTGACCTTGATAAAGGGCTTAGCGGCGCGGCGGCTGTTTTCAAAGATGTGGTTCGCGATCATCTCCTTGCCGACGCCGGTCGCGCCGACGAGCATGACGGTCACATCGGTCGTGGCGGCCTGTTCGGCCAGGGCGTAGACATTTTTCATTGCTTGACTGCTCAAGCCCGCGTCACGGGAGAAATTCATCTGCTCAATAATCGGCTGCTTCGACAGCTGCTGGATTACGAGGGCATTGGCCTTGTTCTCCTGGGAGTAGCGGGCGATCTTTGACTCGGAGGCGTTGAGCTTTTCCACCAGCTGCATGGTCTGGCTGATGTCCCGGTCAATCACCACAGCGCCGATGGGTCTCCCCTGTGTGTCGAGGATGGGAGAACCGGTCTCCAGCATCTGAATTCCGGTTCGCTCCGACACGGCGATGGAGGAGTAGGACTTGCCGGTCTCCAGCACGTCGGTGACAATGACATTGACAAACCTGTCGTTCAGGAAACTGGAGATGTTTTTCCCGACGCAGGCTTCTCTGGAGATGCCCACCATGCGCTCATTGGCCGCGTTGATGTATTGAATGACCCCATGGGCGTCACACACAAAGATGCCGTCTGTCAGACTGTCGCCAAACTGAAAAATACTGAGCAGGAAGAACTGCTCCAGCGTCTGGCGGACGGTCTCCAGCTCTTTTGGGGGAGGATGCTCCGATTTTTTGAAATTTTCCCACTCACGGATGACCTGCTCCAGCAGGGAGAATGCGGTTTCCGACATAAGGCTCTGTCTCCTCTCCTCTTGATGGCAGTCTGCCGCCAGCAAAGCAAGCAGGCCCGCCTTCCGGTGTATTTGTCTAAGGTAATCATATACTCGTCAGGTGTCCTTTGTCAAATCTTTCATTTGGCAGATCTGGAACCATAAACGGTGCGGTTCAGGGGAATCGCGCCGTTTTTTTCTGCCTGCTGACGGTCTCACGGCAGAATGGTTCCACTTGTCACCGCCGTTTGCTTCGGTTCTGACAAGGATTTATGCCCTTGGTTCCGTCGGTCACCAATGTCCCGAAGCGATTTGGTTCGCTTTGTCACCAGCTCGACCGGAAAAACACAGCAAGCTCTTGCAGTTCAGGCGGTATGACAATTGGCATGATTCTTGCTTTCTCGATGGATAGGCAGCTTGAAAAACGGGCGACCCGCCCGTCAAGCGCGCATCCACAACCAATATTTTATTTTTAGGAGGAAGAACAATGTCAAAGATGAGATTTCCGATCACAACCATGGAGCAAATTCGCGCCGAACCCAAGCGGGAGCTGACAGAGGACGAGAAGAAGATCTGGTATTCGAAGTATCACTATCAGGACAGGGGCGAGATTTCCGAGG
>JAJBUC010000002.1:0-541 GCA_020860545.1 Oscillospiraceae bacterium
GTTATATAAGGGACAGCTTCCTCAATATTTACAATAAATTGGTCCAAATCCCCGGGCTCTGCGGATTCTAATGTGCAGGCATAACAATTGAGGACAACATCGAACGTGCCGAGAACTTGACCAGTGACAAATGCTTTTTTGAAAAAAGTCAAAAAAATATTATATTTCCCTTTGTATAAATTGAGGAATCCCCAGGTTACATATAGCGTACAAAATAAATTGTCTCTATTCGGCGACGGGGGGAGACTTTGCAACAGATTTTCCAGCGCCTGAAATGTGGATTGCAATTGCTCGTATGTGTTAGAATAAAATGAAAATCTGAACTGTGTAATTAGAGCGATATATCTGTAATCATCCATAAGATCCAGATATTGATCAATTATATTCATAAAATAATCCGACAGCTCAGGAGAAACGATGAAAGGATAGGACGCAATGACTAAAATCATTTGCAAGTATTCCTTTCCTTTCGCGTAATATACCATCGCGTCCAGGTTGAAACCGTCTTTTACTTACCAGTTTGCCGCTTTAATATAGACCG